>JBDRTP010000384.1:0-17065 GCA_043823965.1 Chloroflexota bacterium | reverse complement strand
GTTGGGATTCGGTGAGCGACGTTGTCTTCAGTTCTTCGAAGGTTTGATAGGGTGAATGGGTGCGATAGTAGTCGGTAGATTGGTAAATTGGTAGATTGGTTGCGAGTTGTTGGCCGCGCATTGCCGAGGGTTTTTGAGTTGGCACAATCGGGGAGTCTCTCTCATGAAAGGATGTGTAGTGCCTCGGGCAGCAATCATTCATTCAACATAACCAGACAGACAGTATCTTCTCGATAATTTCGGGAAGATGGGGGTTCGCAAGCGGGCGAAACCCCACCCCCACTTTTTCGAGAAATTACGACACACACATATTATATTAGTTATTAACTTGCTAGAATGCAATAATTGTACTATAATAATAGTTGTAGACATTTTGTAATCGCTGTGTTGTATGGAATAATCTTATGCCTCCTGAACCTGTATTGCCAGACACCTTGCCCTGTTGTCCCCACAAGCGCCGCCGTCGCCGGCGCAATTTTCTTGAAGCGCTACAGCAAAGCACAGTGGTCAGTGCCATGCCGCTGGTTGATGTCGGCCAGCGGCTGCGCGATCTACGCGCCGAACGCGGCCTATCCATCCGCGCTTTGGCTGAAAGGAGCCAGTTGAACGTCAACACGCTTAGTATGATCGAAAATGGCAAGACTTCCCCCAGCGTGGCAACCTTGCAGCAACTGGCCTTTGCCCTGGAGACACCCATCGCGGCTTTTTTCGAGATGAGCGCCCCCCAGAATCAGATTGCCCATCAGAAGGCCGGCCAGCGGCCAATAATAGCCTTCGCTCACGGAAAACTGGAAGACCTGGGGGCGGGGATGAGCAGCCGCGGGGTTGAACCTTTCCTGGTCGTGCTCGAACCGTGCGCCGAGAGCGGTACCGTACCCATCGTCCATACTGGACGCGAATTCGTCTTCTGCCTGGAAGGCTGCCTGACCTATATCATCGAAGACCAGACTTTTCTCTTAGAAACAGGCGACAGTCTTTTCTTCGAAGCCCACCTGCCGCACCGTTGGCAGAACGTTGGTGGAACCCCGACCCGATCGCTGTTGGTGCTTTGCCCTTCCGACGAAAACGACCGCCCGACCAAACAGCATTTCGCGCCGGAGGATTGAAATGCCTGCCGCAACATTTGACAGGCAAATTTACACCTTGCCAACGTTTCGTACGGACGTGAAAAGTATCTTTGACCACATTGATGACTTGCGCGCCGCAGCGCGCGGCGGGCGGGTGAGCAAAGCCTTCGCCGAGAAGATCATGCTGGTGGTCTCACGCGTTAATGGCTGCCGCTATTGTTCCTATGGACACAGCCGCACCGCGCTGGCGGCAGGCGTTCCAGAGGCGGAACTGCAAAGGTTGATGTCTCTCGACGTGGGGACCTTCCCGGAAAACGAAGTGGTCGCCCTGACTTTTGCTCAACACTACGCTGAATCATGCTGCCACCCCGACCCGGCCGCTTGGGAGCGCCTGGCGACGTACTACGGAGCCGAAACCGCCAACGACATCCTGGCCTACCTGCGCATGATCACCTTTGGCAACCTGTTGGGAAATACCTTCGATGCCCTGTTGAGCCGGTTCAGCGGCAAACCCTCCCCTGGCAGCAGCCTGTGGAGCGAATTGGGCGTGCTCCTGGGCGCTATGTGGATGCCCCCTTCCAGGTTGCTCCTCCGACTGTTCAATTGGAAAGGCTCCAAGGCGGTTGCAAGTTAAACCTTCGAATAAGATTCAAAACAAGGAGATTTGTTTATGAAAATCGCTGTTATCACCGACGATGGCAATACCATCAGCCAACATTTTGGACGGGCAGCCTATTACCTCGTCGCCACTGTCGAAAACGGGCAGATCGTGAACCGTGAATTACGCGACAAGCTTGGGCATACCCATTTTGTCAACCAGCCCCACCCAGAGGAACAGCCTGGCCAGCCGCACGGCATGGACGCCGCTTCGCACAACAAGCACCTGCAGATGGCCGAAGCGATTGCCGACTGCGAGGCTCTGCTGTGCCGCGGTATGGGGATGGGCGCCTACGAGAGCATGAAGGCGCGCGGCATTCGCCCGGTGGTCACCGACATCGCCTCGGTTGACGAAGCGGTGATGGCCTATGTCGAAGGGAATATCGTTGATCAGGTAGAACGGCTGCACTGAGCGAGTCCCATGTTCGAACGGGAAACGGTCAGGAGGTAGATATGTTCATCCAGGTCAATCAGGAATTATGCGCCGGTTGTGGCGTGTGCATGGAGACATGCCCTGTTGGGGCGATCCAACTGGTGGATCAGTGGGCCGTGATTGACGATGCTCTGTATACACAGTGCGAAGTATGCGCGGACGCCTGCCCGAATGGGGCCATCACTGCTCTCTCCATACCGGCCCGCAGTACGTCAATCGTGGCGCTGCCTGCGGCTGAATCCCGCATGATCCCTGCCCGGGACCAGGCAGCACTGCCGGAAACAGCAGCCCCTGCCGCAGTCTGGCGCCGCTGGCCGGAGCCGCGCTGGCATTTTTGGGGCGTGAAGTCGCTCCGCGTCTGGCCGATGTGCTGATCGCCGCGCTGGAGCGCAGGCTCGCGCGGCCTACAACAACCGCCATTGCCCCGGTATCTACGTCTTCACGGAGTCTCACAGCACAGGCCAGAGGCGAACGGAGGCAAGCCCGCTATCGCCGCGGGCACACCGGTAATGGTTGGGAAGTCACCAACCATAATAGAAATCACGAAGAAAGGAGGTGAAGATTATGCCAGGAGGAGACCGCACAGGTCCGCTGGGCGCCGGCCCGAGAACCGGGCGCGGCATGGGCTACTGCAGCGGCTACGACCGGCCCAGTTTCGCTAATCCGGCCCCCGAGTTTCGAGGCGGGTATGGATTCGGACGCGGGGGAACGGGACGCGGCTGGCGGCATCGCTTCTATGCCACCGGCGTCCCGGGTTGGGTAACTCCCACACCGGAGCAGGAAACCGCTGACCTAAAGGCCCAGGCCGATTGGCTGAAAGGGCAACTCGACGCCATCCAAAAGCGCATCGAGGAACTCACGTCGAAGTAATCCGTACAACGGCGCGGCGCGTGGGCCAGGCAGTTTGAACGTTCCACGCGCCGCTCCGGCAAAACAAGGAGATGAAACCATGTTAAACCGAAACTTTCGTGGCAGAGGCGGCCAGGGCGGCAGCGGTCAGGGCGGGGGTGGACCAGGACGCGGTCAAGGTGGCCGCGGTCAGGGAGGCGGTACCAAGCCCGGCTCTGGCCCCAGCGGCAACTGCGTTTGCCCTAAGTGCGGGCACAAGGAGCCGCACGTGGCTGGTCAGCGCTGCATTGACCGAACCTGCCCCAAGTGCGGGACGAAGATGATCCGCGAATAAGGTAAAAGTAAAAAATGAAAATCATCATCACAGCAGCATCCCCAAACATTGACTCCGAGGTAGACTCGCGTTTCGGGCGCGGCGCGTATTTCCTCGTCGTGGATCCCGACACGCTGGAATGGCAGGCGCATCCGAACCCGGGCGTGAACGCCCCGGGCGGGGCCGGCACGCTAGCGGCGCAGTTTGTTGCGAACCAGCATGCTGAGGCGGTCATCAGCGGCGATTTCGGACCAAATGCCTATGGTGCGCTCCAGGCTGCCGGCGTCGCCATGTATCTATTTGGAGCAAGCCGCACCGTGCGAGAGGCCATTGAGCGATTCAAGGCAGGACAACTCGAACGCGTTGGCGCGCCGACCGGTCAGGGACGCCACCAGCGAGGGTAATGGATGAAAATTACCATCGCCAGCGGCAAGGGCGGCACAGGCAAGACGACGGTTGCCACCAGCCTGGCGCTCAGCCTGGCGGCGGAGCTGACCCCTCCGCCGCTTTTTCTGGATTGCGACGTCGAAGCCCCCAACGCCCACCTGTTTCTCCAACCAGCCTTCGAGCAGCGTCAAGAAGTCAGCCTCCTGATCCCCTCGGTGGACGAAGCCAAATGCACCCACTGCGGCCGGTGCGCCGAAGTCTGCCAGTACCACGCCATCGCTGTGCTGGGCAAGAAGACGCTGATCTTCCCCCAACTGTGTCACGGCTGCGGCAGTTGCACGGCGCTGTGCCCAGAAGCAGCCATCCGCGAAATTCCTGACCGGATGGGTGTGATCGAGCGCGGCCCGGCCACGGCTGGCATCTCCTTCGCCCGCGGCGTGCTGGACGTGGGCGAGCCGATGGCCGTGCCGGTCATCCGCCAGCTCAAGAAATGGGCTGTCCCCCAGCCTGGGCAGGTGGTCGTCCGCGACGCCCCGCCCGGCACGTCGTGCCCGGTCGTCGAAGCGATGCGCGGCGCGGACTACGTCGTGCTGGTCACTGAGCCAACGCCTTTCGGATTGCACGATTTGCGGTTGGCAGTCCAGGTCGCGCGCGAGCTGAACATCCCTGTCGGCGTCATTATCAATCGCGATGGTTCAGGGGACGCTGGCGTGGGCGAGTTCTGCGCGGCGGTGGGCCTGCCGGTGCTTCTGCGCATCCCCTTCGAGCGCGCCATCGCCGAGGGGATTGCCCAGGGTAAAAACCTGGTGGAGATTCACCCCGAATACACCGCCCATTTCGGCCAGATATTCAACCAAATCACTACCGCACTATCATGAACCTGCAATACAATTCCGCATCTTGCTTTGCCTGTGGCCTCGAGAATCCCTCCGGTTTGCGCCTGCGCTTTTATGACAACGGCCGCGACCAGGTGTTTGCCCATTTCACGCTCGACCCGCAGCACGCCGGGTATCCCGGCATTGCTCACGGTGGCATCGTGGCCGCCATTCTCGACGAAGTGGGCGGGCGGACGGTGATGATCGGCGATCCCAACCGCTTTTTCGTCACCGCGCACATGGATTTGCGCTACCGCCATCCCGTGCCGGTAAACGTGCCGCTGGACGCGACGGGTTCGCTACTCAAACGCCGCGCTCGCCGCACTCAGGCCCATGCCGAAATCTTCACCGACGTTATGGGCATCCTGGCCGAGGCCGACATTCTGTTCACCGACATTCCATCAAAAAGGCTGGACAGTGAGCAGGCGCTTCAAAATATTGGCTGGCGGCTGTATGATTGATTTCTCCACCACAGAAACGGAAGTGAGGGCGATCAGCACAGCAATGGAGCAATCCAGGCAGGAAAGGATTACATGACCATGCCCCAACTGACCAAAGGTGGTAAGTGGGTTTTCGGCTGGGCAATCGTTGGGCCGGGCGGCGGGATTCGAATTCCACCGCAGGCCTATGCCGAATACGGCTTTCAGCCCGGCGAGCCGGTGTTTTTCCTGCGCGGCAGCCGACGCTCGGGGGGCTTCGGTATCGGGCGGCGGGAGAGGCTGGCGCAGGCTCAGATTTCCATGCCGCGGCGCGCCTTCGGCCAGGGGACGCTCGACGAGACGGGGCAGGTGGCGCTCCCGCCGGAGGCCGGTGTAAAATCCGGCGACCGCTTGCTGGTGGTGCGCGGCAGCGGGCTGGCGTTGGGCTTTTTGCAGCGCGGCCCCATTTTCGAGGAAGCGCACAAATATCCCGAAGTGGAGATATTTAACGCATGAAGCAGCTCGTAATTCTCAGCGGGAAAGGCGGCACCGGCAAGACCAGCTTAGCGGCGGCTTTCGCCCACCTGGCCTGTGAGGGGCCGTCTCCCCTGCGGGCGGTGCTGGCCGACGCCGACGTGGACGCCGCCAACCTGGAATTGGTGCTGCGCCCCCAAAGACTGGAAACCCACGATTTCACCGGCGGTTCAGTGGCGGTGATTGACCCCGAGCGCTGCCAGGGTTGTGGAGTCTGCGAACAGGTGTGCCGCTTCGAGGCGGTCATTCTCTCACCCCCCTTACATTCCCCCATTTTCGCCCAACTGCACCCCAAAAATGCCAGCCTTCGGCGGGGCGAAAATGGGGGGAACGAGGGGGGTAAGGGTGAGGTCTACACCGTTGATCCCATCGCCTGCGATGGCTGCGCCGCCTGCGTCTACCAATGCCCCGAAGAGGCCATCCGCATGGAATCGCAGATTGCCGGGCGGTGGTACCGCTCTGAGAGCCACTACGGGCCGCTCTTTCACGCCGATCTCTACCCGGCGCAGGAAAACTCCAGTAAGTTGGTGACACTCGTCAAGCAAAATGCCCGCCTGTGCGCCCTGGATGGCGATTATCCGATCATCATCGTGGACGGCCCGCCCGGCATCGGCTGCCCGGTGATCTCCGCCGCCGCGGGCGCCAGCCTGGCTTTGATCGTCGCCGAGCCTACCGTTGCTGGAATTCACGATCTCAAACGCGTTTTGCAAACAACAACGCACTTCCGCATCCCCGCGCTGGTCGTCATCAACAAAGCCGATATTTATCCGCAGGGCGCCGCGGAGATTGAAGCCGTCTGTGCTGAACTGGGCGTTGAGCTGATTGGACAGATTCCCTTTGACCCGACCATCACCGAAGCCATGCTGAACGGCGAACCGGTCACCGCCTATCGGGCCGAGTCGCCTTCCAGCCAGGCGCTGGTGGCCATCTGGCAAATTGTTTCCGCCCGGTTGGTTTCACCAGGAGAACCCTGTGCCTGATCCTGAAATCTTGCGCCAGGCCATTCTAGAACGCCTTACAAGAGTGATTGACCCTGAAACCGGCGTGGACGTGGTGCGCATGCGCCTGATCGAAGACCTGACCGTGGACGAGCATGGGCATGTCACCTACAAGTTCCGTCCCTCCTCGCCGTTCTGCCCGATTGCCGTGCCGCTCTCGCTGGACATCCAGCACGCGGTAGCTGAAGTGGAGGGCGTAACCGGGCAAAATGTCGAGGTGGTTGATTTTGCCCTGGCTGAGGAATTAACCAAATGGCTCAGACAGGCTTTTGAAAAGCGATGAAAGCAGACTTTAGAGATGCGTTTTTTACTCCATAGTATCGGGAGCGGACCGTGCGAAACAAGAAAGCCTTGACGCTGTTGTGCCTGGGAGGGCTGATCCTGTTCAGTATCCTGCCTGCTCGAATGGCCTGGGCTGCCGAGCCGGTGGTATGCGCCGTGATCTTCTACTCGCCCACCTGCGGCCACTGTCACAAGGTGCTGACCGAAGACCTGCCGCCCCTCATCGAGCAGTATGGGGATCAACTGCAGATCATTGCCATCAATGTCGCCCTGGAAGAAGGCCAGGCGCTGTTCCAGGCCGCACTGCAAAAGTTTGGCCTGGAGCGCGGCGGCGTGCCAACGCTGGTGGTTGGGGATCACGTCCTGGTTGGATCTGTTGACATTCCTGAGCAGTTCCCTGGTCTGATCGAGCAGTACCTGGTTCAGGGGGGTGTAGATTGGCCCGACATCCCCGGCCTGGCCGAGGCGATCGGCGCCGCGCAGGTCACGCCGACCCCCTCGGCTGTCCCACCCACTCTGACCGCCGCCCCATCGGTCGAGCCTGCAGCCAGCGTCACGGCTGCACCGCTGCCTACAATTGCAAGTGCGCCAGGTCCCACGAATAGCAGCCCCGGCCTGGTCGTGATCGGCGACGAGCCGGCCAGCCTGACTGACCGGCTGGCGCACGACCCGGCTGGCAATGCCCTGGCAATTGTCGTGCTGCTGGGGATGATCGTCACGGTGGGGCGTTCGGCGGTTGTGTTTCCGCGCCTGGCCCCCGCGACCCTGCCGGCCTGGCGGGACTGGGCCATTCCAGTCCTGTCGTTGATCGGCTTCGGCGTGGCGGCATACCTGGCCTACGTGGAGACGGCCCGGGTATCGGCAGTGTGCGGCCCGGTGGGCGACTGCAATACCGTCCAGCAGAGCGCATACGCCCGGCTGTTCGGCGTCTTGCCGATTGGCGTGTTGGGCGTGCTGGGACACATTGCCATCCTGGCGGCCTGGCTGGTGCGGCGCTTTGGGTGCGGCTGCCCGGCCGACTTGGCCGCGCTGGCCCTGCTGGGAATGACCGCTTTTGGCACGCTGTTCTCGATTTACCTGACCTTCCTGGAACCGTTCGTCATCGGCGCGACCTGCGCCTGGTGTTTGAGTTCTGCCATCATCATGACCCTCCTGCTTTGGCTGGCGCTCCCGTCTGGCCGGCAGGCTATCATCAATCTATATCAAGGAGACTCTCATGCTTGACAAAGACAAGGTACTCGAAGCGCTTTCGCGAGTCAACGATCCAGAGCTACACTCCAGCCTGACCGACTTGAAGATGGTGCGCGACGTGCAGATACGCGGCGGTAAGGTAGAAGTCACTATTGCCTTGACAGTACCCAACTGCCCGCTCAAAGATCAGATCGAATCCGACGTACGCGCCGCCATCGCCGCTTTGCCGGGTGTCGAACAGGTATTCGTTCACCTGACCGCCATGACCGATGAGGAACGTAAGGCGCTTTTCGGCGAGCCAAAAGAGGGAGCCGCAGCCCAATACAACCACGTCAACCGCGTGGTAGCGGTGATGAGCGGCAAAGGCGGCGTCGGAAAATCCCTGGTCACCGGCCTGCTGGCAACCGCGCTGGCTCGTGAGGGCTACCAGGTGGGTGTACTGGACGCAGACATTACCGGTCCCAGTATTCCCATGTTATTTGGGTTGCATGGGCCAGTAGAACCCGGCCCAGTGGGTATACGGCCATTACAGAGTCGGATTGGGATTAAGGTCATTTCTATGAATTTCTTACTGGCGAGCGAAGATCAGCCGGTCATCTGGCGCGGCCCCCTGATCGGCAAAGCGATCACCCAACTCTGGGGCGATGTGATGTGGGGTGACCTGGATTACCTATTGGTTGATTTACCACCCGGCACCTCGAATGCATCCCTGACCACCATGCAGTCGCTGCCGGTCAACGGGATCGTGATGGTCACGACCCCACAAAGCTTGGCGGCGCTGATCGTGCGTAAGGCTGTGCACATGGCACAAGCCGTCGGCGTTCCAATTGTCGGCGTCGTGGAAAACATGGCTTACTTCATCTGTCCAGACACCGGCAAGCGGCATTTCATTTTTGGCCCCAGCCACGTCTCCGAGGTCATGCTGACCGCCGGCGCGCCGCTGCTGGCGCAACTGCCAATTGACTCGCAGGTAGCCGCCATGTGCGACGCCGGACGGGTTGAAACGGTGACCCTGGCCGAAATCCCGGCGCTGCTGAAAGCCTTTATCCAGGCGGCGCCTGTGACGGAGCGCTGTCCTGCCTGAAAGACAGCAAAAGATGTACCACGTCTCACCAGGAGAAGGAAATGAATTCTAAAGTAAAGATCGGAATCGTTATTTGCAACCGCTATCGAACCTGCGCCGGCGGGAAATGCCTGCGGGCGATGAGGAACAAGGAAGGCGCATTCGCCCAATATGCCGATTCAGATGTTGAACTGGTAGGCTACACCACTTGTGACGGTTGCCCGGGCGGCAACGTCGAATACACTGGAGAAGAAATGGTGAAGAATGGGGCGCAAGTGATCCACCTGGCCACCGGGCTGCTGGTTGGCTATCCCCCCTGCCCTTATATCCATACCTTCAAAACTTTCCTTGAAAAACGATATGGGGTAAAGGTTGTCGTTGGCACGCACCCCATCCCGAAAAAGTACCTGGATCTGCACACGAGTCTGGGGACGTGGGAAGATGCTGAATGGCAGCCGCTTTTAGAGCCAACGATGGCGGATGAAGCTACCCGCAAGGCTTATGACTGAGTGTAAAGATGAATTACGTCTTCGGTCCCGTCCCTTCCCGCCGGCTGGGTCAATCCCTGGGGATTGACACCATCCCACTCAAGACCTGCAACTGGAACTGCGTCTACTGCCAGTTGGGGCGCAGCGTGCCGCTGACCAGCGAGCGACGCGAATATTTCCCCCGCGCCGATATCCTGGCCGAAGTCGAAATCACCCTTTCTTCTCACAAAGCCGGCGAAATTGACTGGCTCACCTTCGTCGGCTCTGGCGAGCCAACCCTGCACAGTGGTATTGGCTGGCTGATTCGGCAGGTCAAGGCGCTGACCAGCCTGCCGGTGGCGGTCATCACCAACGGGTCGCTGCTGTACCGGCCTGAAGTGCGCACAGAGTTGTCCGCTGCGGACGCTGTGCTACCTTCACTGGATGCCGGGACCCCTGACCTGTACCGCAAGATCAACCGCCCCTGGCCGGAACTGACCTTCGAGCGGCTGGTGGATGGGCTGAGCCTGTTCCGTCAGGAGTTTTCGGGGAAGCTGTGGGTCGAAGTGATGTTGGTCAAAGGCGTCAATGATACCGAGACGGCTTTGCAAGAACTCGCAGCTATCCTGAAGCGCATCCAGCCCGACCAGGTGCACCTGTCCCTGCCCATCCGGCCCCCGGCGGAGAGCTGGGTGCAGCCTGCCGGAGACGACAGTCTGCGCCGGGCGCAGGCATTCCTGGGGAAGATCGCCAGCGTCTTGATCCCTTCTCTGGCGCAAAGCGAGTTTACCGAAACCGGGGATCTGGAAGCAACCTTGTTGAGCATCATCACCCGCCACCCCATGCCTGAGCAAGACCTGATCGGCGGTCTGCCTGCCTGGCAGCCGGAACAGATCAGGGAAGCGCTGACCAGGCTCGAAGTTCAGGGGCGAGCGCAAAAGGTGCGGCGCTTTGGAACATGGTTTTGGAGTGCGGGCGGGTCAGTCTATGACCGTACAGGGAGAGCAGAAGATGAGTGAGATCGACAATTCAAAAGACGATATCGTGACTCTGGGCAGCATGGAATTTGTCATGCACCCGATTGGGGTCATCCATTCGCCATTCACCGAGAAAGAGAAGACCCCCATCCAGGCCTCCCGCTCGCAGGCGGGAGGGCAGGTGGAAGTGTATCCTGCGTTTGCTGAAGGGCTGGATGGTCTGGATGGATTCTCGCACATTTTTCTGCTGTACGTCTTCCACCACTCGGAGAGCTATTCCCTGCGGGTGCAGCCCTTTCTGGACGACCGGCTGCACGGCCTGTTCGCCACGCGCCATCCCTGCCGCCCCAACCCGATCGGGCTGTCGGTGGTGCGTCTGTTGCGGCGAGATGGGAACCTGCTCGAAGTCGAAGGTGTGGACGTACTGGACGGCACGCCGCTACTGGACATCAAACCCTACGTGCCGGATTTTGACGTGCGTACCGGCGTGCAAATCGGCTGGTACGCCCATCGCAGCCAGGCATAGGGTATTTACCATCGGTGCTCCCCGCGCTGCTGAAAGCGTTCGATGAAGCCGCGCCAGTGGGGCGGCTTTAGCTTTCTGGTACGGATGCGGTGCCAGGGGTAAGACGAAAACCAATCCATTCCTTGCGGCATCATTTCGTGACGAATGTCACTTGTCGCTGGCTGTGAAATGGTGTATATTGATAATAAGAATTATTATCAACAGGTGCGCCATGAGTCGAGAAGCACAATTCCTCACCGCCATTCGCTCCAACGGCTTGCGCATGACCCGCCAGCGGAAGTTGATCCTGGAAGTGCTGGAAGAAAGCCAGAAGCACCTGGACGCCGAAGACATCCATGATCGGGTCAAAGCACACGATCCGCGCATCGGCTTGGCCACGGTCTACCGCACGCTGTCTTTGCTGAAAGCGGTGGGGCTGGTGAAGGAACACAGCCTGGGCGAAGAACATGGCCATTTCGAGGTGGTACAAAAGGTGCCCCATTATCACTTCACTTGTATCGGCTGCCGACAGGTGATCGAATTCGAAGCTTCTGCCGTAACAGAAGCCGTGCAATCTCTGATTGATCGGGAGGGTGTGCAGGTTGTGGATGTACACCTGTCCCTTACTGGCTACTGTTCCAACTGTCGTGAAGAAAGGGCTACCAATCATGAGGCTAAGGTCGAAGTGTAAAAACCTGGAAGAACTCGGCCCATCGCAGCCGGGCCAAACTCCCTTGAGCAGTCTAAAGCCAGGGGAACGGGGCGTGGTGGTTGGCCTTTCGGGTGGTCGCGGGTTGATGTGCCGGATGGTCTCACTGGGATTCACACCAGGTACAGAAGTAACCCTGCTTCAAAATTACGGGCGTGGCCCGCTTCTGGTCACTGTAAGAGATACGCGCGTCGCCCTGGGACGGGGTGAAGCGCTCAAGGTGTTGGTGGAGGCGTTATGAGTGAGACGAAGATATCTTGCACGATCGCTCTGGCCGGGCAGCCCAACGTCGGCAAGTCCACTGTCTTCAACATGCTGACCGGACTGAACCAGCACGTGGGCAACTGGCCGGGCAAGACGGTCGAGCAGAAGGCCGGCCTGTACATGCACAATGGGCAGGTGATTCGCCTGGTGGACTTGCCCGGCACCTACAGCCTGACGGCCAACTCCGAAGAGGAGCGCATCGCCCGTGATTTTTTGCTCCGCGAGCGGCCGGATGTGGTGGTGGTAATTGTCAATGCCGCCGCTCTGGAACGCAATCTGTACCTGGTCGCCGAACTGTTGAGCATGCCGGTGCGGGTTGTAGTAGGGGTGAACATGATGGACGTCGCCGGGCAAGCGGGGATTCATGTGGAGACGCACGTGCTGCAAGCCGCGCTGGGGGTGCCGGTCGTGCCGCTGGTGGCTTCCCGCAACCAGGGCGTCAGCGAGCTGATAGACGCCGCGTTGCTCCTGATGAAGAACCCCGATGACTTTGCCCCCAATCGCCCGGAAATCCGCGCCGAGCACCGTCCGGTGCTGGCAGAGATTCGCTCCCTGCTCAGCGGGAAAATTCCGCTTTATCCGGAAGACTGGACGGCCATCAAGCTGCTCGAAGGAGATGCGGAAATTACCGAAATGGTCCGCCAATCCGCACCGGAGGCCTGGGAGCGCATTCACGCGCTGCTGAAGCAGCACGAAGACGCCTACCTGGACGTTGCCGGCGGGCGTTACGAATGGATCGGGCGCATGGTGCGGGCCGCGGTGGTAAAGCCTAAGGCCGGGGCGATCAGCCTCACCGACCGCCTGGACAAGATCGCCACCCACCCATTTTGGGGGCTGGTGCTGCTATTGGGCATTTTTGGACTGGTTTTTTGGCTCACGTATACAGCGGCCATGCCGGTGGTGAGTTGGCTCGACACGCAGGTCATCACCTCCATTGCGGAAAGCGTCCGTCAGGTTCTCGCTCCTGCTCCGGCGTGGCTGACCAGCCTGCTGGTGGATGGCTTGATTGGTGGCGCAGGCACTGTGTTGACGTTCGTACCCATCCTGGTCGTCTTCTTTGCCGTATTGGGCTTGCTGGAAGATGTCGGCTACCTGGCGCGGTCGGCGTATGTGATGGATCGCTTCATGCACTGGATGGGACTGCACGGTCGTTCTTTTTTGCCGCTGTGCATCGGGTTTGGCTGCAATGTGCCGGCCGTCATGGGGGCGCGCATTGTCGAGGAGCGCCGCGCCCGTCTGTTGACCATCCTCCTGGCCCCGCTCGTGCCCTGTACGGCGCGGCTAGCGGTGATTGCCTTCCTGGCACCGGCCTTTTTCGGCAGGAACGCGGCGCTCGTCACCTGGGGGTTGGTGGCCGGCACTATCCTCCTGCTGCTCTTGGTTGGCATGGCGATCAACCGGGGCGTATTCAGGGGGGCGCGTTCAGCCTTTATCATGGAAATGCCGCTCTACCACCTTCCGAACGCCCGGACCATCGGCCTGTACATCTGGTACAAGACTGGGGCTTTTATCAAGAAGGCCGGCGGCATCATTTTGCTGGCTTCGGCCACCGTCTGGCTGCTCGCTTACCTGCCGGGCGGCGAGATCGAAGGAAGTCTGCTTGCCAGGTTTGGGCGCTGGCTGGAACCGGCCGGGCGATGGCTGGGATTGGGGGATTGGCGGCTGATTGTCGCATTGCTGTCCAGTTTTGTCGCCAAGGAAAACACAATTGCGACACTGGGCGTCTTGTATGGGAGTGAGGCAAACCTGGGGCTGGCCGAACAGGTTGCCAGAACGCTGACCCCGGCGGCGGCGCTGGCATTCCTGGTGGTGCAGATGACCTTCATCCCCTGCGTGGCGACGGTGGCGGTGATTAAACAAGAAACCTCTTCGTGGAAATGGACTGCTTTCAGCGTGGGTTTGCTGCTGGTCATCTCGTTCGGCGCGGCGGTCATCGTTTACCAATTGGCCCGAGTGCTGGGCTGGGGAGTGTGATTTGTCGCAACGGTCTATTTTCGAAATCCAGGCTGATCTTTGCCGGTGTATGTCCAGCGCAACACGGATCGAAATCGTCCACGTTTTGCGGGATGGACCTCAGCGGGTGAGCGAGATCGCGCGCATCACCGGTCACCCGCAGGCGACAATCTCCCGGCACCTCGGCGTGCTGCGCAACGGAGGCGTTGTCATCGCTCACCGCCACGCGCAGGATGTCATCTATCAGATCGCCAATCCAAAGATCGTCAGTATCTGCGATCTGATGCGAGAGGTACTGGTGGAAGAAGCGTCTCGTCGTTCCAAACTGGTGGAGGGTTTTCAAGATGAACATCCTGGATGATTTGCTGGACAGCTTGGACATGGACGCGCCGGTTCGTACCGTGCTGGTTGGCGCGCACTGGACGGCGGTGTGCAGCCGCTTCTGCGGGCTGGCCTCCACTTTCACCGGAGACAAGCCCCACGGCCACGCGCCAGTGCGCGACGTGGGCCGTTTGCACGAGAAGAGTGCCCGCGAACTGGCCGAATATGCCCGCTCGGATAACCTGCTGGAAGCCAGCATCGGTGTGGCAGCGATCAATTCATTGCTGGATGTGGACGAGAGCCGGGCAGTTGAAGTCAATGCTGTGAAGGTGCTGATCGAACACGGGCGCGGCCGCAACGTGGCGCTGGTAGGGCATTTCCCGTTCATTCCCAAACTGCGCCCGGAAGTGGGACAGTTGTGGGTCATCGAGCAGCATCCCGCAGAAGAGGAGTACCCCGCCGAAGCTGCTGCCGATTTGATCTCCCAGGCCGACGTGGTCGCCATCACCGGCAGCGCGTTGATCAACCACACGCTGGACGGACTGCTGGCCCTGTGCCACCCACAGGCGTTAGTCATGATCCTGGGGCCGAGCGCCCCCCTCTCGCCGGTGCTGTTCGCCCACGGGGCGGCGATCCTTTCCGGTGCGCGCATCGTGGACGAAATAGCGGCGCTGCGTACCATCGGGCAGGGGGCCTCTTTCCAGCAGGTGGCAGGCGTCCGCTTGCTCTCCATCCAGAAAGCCGAGAAAACCACATGGAATTTGTCATGAAGCCGATCGGCGTGATCCATTCGCCGTTCATCGCGAAAGACCAGACTCCCATCCAGGCCTCGCGTTCGCAGGCCACTGGTCTGGTAGAGGTCTATCCTGCATTCGCGGAAGGGCTACAGGACATCGAGGGTTTCTCACATATCATCTTGATTTACGCCTTCCATTGTTCGTCCGGCTATTCGCTGCGGGTCAAGCCGTTTTTGGACGATCAGGAGCGCGGCCTGTTCGCCACGCGCCATCCCTGTCGACCAAACCCGATTGGCCTATCGGTTGTAAGGCTGCTGGCGCGGCGCGGCAATGTTTTAGAAATCGAGGGCGTTGACGTGTTGGATGGCACGCCCTTGCTCGACATCAAGCCCTACGTGCCAGATTTCGATGTGCGCACCGATGTCAAAACTGGCTGGTATGCCCAACGGAGCAAGGAGTAACCATGCTAAACTTTACCAAAATTCTGACTGATGGTGCGATTCTCTCATTGTTTGCATCCTTATGGCTGATGCTTGCTTTAAAGGTGAATCCACGCATTTTCTTGCATGATTATCCAGCCAAAATCCAGGAGAAAGTACCCAAAAAGACCAAGGCCGAAAGGTGCCTTTCATATGTTTTCGGCGTACCTTTCATGTTGCTGCTTTTGCTCGGATCATTTTTCTCTACGCTTTCACTGAAGGAGCAAGGCAACGCACAATTTTGGGCATTATGGCTGAACGCTGCGGGGGTAGTGTATGTTTTCAATATCGTAGATTGGCTGATATTAGATTGGTTAATTTTCTGTACGCTCACACCTCGTTTTGTCGTTATCCCAGGCAGTGAGGGGATGGCAGAATATAAGGATTACGGGTTCCATTTTCGCGGTTTTTTGCATGGAACCGTCTATTCTGGCCTTGGGGGGCTGGTCATAGCCGGGATTGCATCCATTCTATGAAAGGCCTCTCTTTTTACACGACCATGAACCAACTCTTGATCTGTACTTTGTTATTCCCCTTTTTAATCTCGGCTTCGCCAGTGTCTTCCATGCTCTCTGCTGAAGCCGTAGTGCACGCCGTATTGTTCTATTCGCCCAACTGCGGCCACTGCCAACTGGTTATCACCGAATCCCTTCCACCCCTGTTCGAGCAGTACGGCGAGCAGTTGTATATCGTGGGCGTGGATGTGACAAAGCCTGATGGCCAAGTTTTGTTCCTGGCTGCATTGCAGTATTTCAACCTGGAGAGCGGCGGCGTGCCATTTTTAGTGGTGGGAGACACCTATCTGGTTGGCTCGGTAGATCACCTGGCCTGATCTGGTGGTATCCAAAAGCAGTATGTGGCACGATCACGAAAGCCTGTTTCGTCTCATTGACCGGCACTTTCGCTGGTATCCTTTCATGGAGCCACGCGATGTGTACAAGCTTCTGTACCAGGGGGCGATGGGGCCAGAGCATCTCATCGCGAGCGAGGCTGCTTTCAGGGAAAGGTTACTGGCGGAATTTGCCCCCCTGGAAGCCCGCCAGGGAGAACGGCTCTATGAACCCGTCCGGCCGGACGGTTCGCTCGTGCGAATCAACCTGCGGCCCTTCAAATTCCAACAGGGCGACCTGGATTGGCTCGTTGCAGCCTGTCTGGCGGCGGGCCAGCAGAGGTGGGGCAGGCTTGAAGAATTACGGCAAGCCTGGGAAACCTTTTTGGGCTTATGCCAGGAAGGTAGATGGCCCGAATTCGACCTCGCCGACGTATCGAGCTTTTCGGCCTGGCTGGAAGTTCAAGGATATCCGGCTGTCCATCATTCCACGGCATACCGAAGTCGCTACGAGCCATCTTACCGGTTGATTTTGAAGATAGCTTTGGGTGCACTGCCGCCGAATTGCTTGACGCACAACCCCAGGCAAGATATACTCACTGAGTGAGTATATCTCGAAGCTCCCCTTATGCCAGTGCCTTATCCCCCGAATTTGCCCTGCTGGGTTTCCTGGCGCAGCGCCCGGCCCACGGGTATGACCTGTGCCAGCGATTAACCGCCGAACTGGGGCAGGTCTGGCACATCAGCCTGAGCCAG
>JBDRTP010000383.1:0-3679 GCA_043823965.1 Chloroflexota bacterium | reverse complement strand
GCTTCCAGCCGCAACCAAAAATATTCACCGCAGAGATCGCAGAGTTCGCGGAGAAAACACAAGAAAAACTCTGCGCTCTCCGCGTGCTCTGCGGTGAAAAGATTTGCGCGTTCAAGGCAAATGTTGAGCGGTAATTTTATATTTTATTCCTGTAGGGGCGTCCCTGCGAGATTATTTCCCGGCCAGCAGCGGGGAGATCGCGGCCTGGATTTCAGCCACCGACACAAACGGACCGATCTTGATAAAGCGCAGGAGGCCCTGCTGATCAATAATGTACGTTTCCGGGACGCCCATGCGCCGGTTGAGGGCCTGCGAGATGCGCGTGCCCAGGTCGGGGCCGTTGGGATAGGTGATGTCGAACCTGGCGAGATATGAGCGCGCCTCCGGCTCGGTATCCACGTAATCCACGCCCAGGAAAATCACCTCGCCGGCCGGCTGGTAGATGCGCCAGGCGGCTTCCAGATCCGGGGCTTCCTGTTCACATGGCTTGCACCACGAGGCCCAGATGTTGACGACCACCACCTTGCCGCGCAACTCAGAGAGACTGACCTGCGACTGGCCGTTGTATTCGTAACCCTTGAACAGCGTCAGGGTAAAATCTGGGATTTCATTGCCCACCTGGACAATGCCCTGCTGGGATTTCAGCAGGCTGATGGCCAGGATGCCGAGCAAGCCAAGCAATCCGATCCAGACCAGAATCTGGGCCCACAGCGGGACGGCGCGTTTGGGGGCAGTATTTGCGAGATTATCGGTCATTGACGTTTCTTTAGTTCCTCTTCCAGGCGGGTGACGTACTCGTCTTCGGCTGCGGGGGTTTCAACCTCCTCTGCGCCAGCCGGCTGCTTATCCAGGGCGCGCCAAGAGCGGAATGCCCGGTACAAGATATACGCGCCGGCCAAAAATGCCAGCGGTGGAAGGAGGTAGATCAGCCAGTTAAGACCCGTGCGCGGCGGTTCGGAGAGCACGCGCGCCCCATATTGCTCAACGAAATACTGTTTGATTGTATCCGCCGACTTCCCCTCGGCCAGCATCTGGCGGATGAGCTCACGCCACTGCGCGCAGGCTTGAGTCGGGCATACATCCAGGGGCGTGTTCTCACATACCGGGCAATATAACTGCTTTGCGATGATGTTCACCTCGTCATCCGAGGGCGTGGGCTGCTGGGCGTAGGCGGTTCTCACCCAGGCAAATGCAAGAATAATCACAATCAGAACGAGCCAGAAATTACGTTTCATATTGCAACTCTTTCTCCGGCCAGGCAGCTACCAGGGTGCCGAAGACGAAGACAAACGTGCCAATCCAGAGCCAGTTGACCAACGGGTTGTGATACACCTTGAAGGTCGCGCCGCTGGCTGAAATCGGCTGCCAGTCCACCAGGATGACGTACAGGTCATCGGCCAGGGTGGAGTACATGCCAGGGATGGTCATTGGTTGGCCGGATTCGTAGTAATAATCGCGGCGCGGGTAAAGGTCGCCCAGATAACGGTCACCTTTGTACACACTGACCACGGCGCGCGTGACGTTGCGCCCGCCGGCGGTATCGAATTGAGCGACAGAATCAAATTTGACCGTGTAGCCGGCGAGGTCGAGGGAGCTGCCCTGCGGGAGGGTGCCCTGCGTCTCGGTTTGGAAGACCTCGATGCCCAGAATGCCGATCGCCATCAGCACCATGGAGATGTGGATGATGTGCCCACCGTAGCGGCGGCGGTTTCGTCCGGCCAGCTTCCAGAGTGCCAGGAAGAAATTTTCACCCGAGGTTTTACTGCGCGCCCGGGCAGCGCGCCAAAATTCATACAGGGTGACGACAATGACCAATGCCACAAGCCCAAAACCGATCAAAGCCAGCGCGTTATGCACACCCGCCGCAAAGATGGCAACCATAACCAACACGGCCAGCAAAGCCGGTTTCCAGACGGCGCGTCCCAGGGTCTTGATCGTCGAGTGCCCCCAGGCGGAAAGCGGGGCGACACCCATCAGCAACATCAACGCGCCGAAGAGCGGCGCGGTGGCGCGTTCGTAAAACGGCGGGCCGACGGTCACCTTCTGGTTGGTGACCAGTTCGGAGATGAGCGGGAAGATCACACCCCAAAAACATACGATCAGCACCCCGATGAAGATAAGATTGTTCAGCGTGAAGAGCGCCTCGCGCGAGAGCATGGACTTCATCTCGACTTCGGCCTTGAAGTCATTCCAACGATAGATCAGCAACGACACCGAACCGACGAAGGTCAGACCGATGAAGGCAAAGAACATTGGCCCGATGGCGCTCTGGGCGAAGGAATGGACAGAAGAAAGCACGCCGGAACGGGTCAGGAAGGTGCCAAAAAGCACCAAGTCGTAGGTCAGGATGATGAGCAGCATATTCCACTGCTTCAACATGCCGCGCTTTTCCTGGATAATGACCGAGTGCAGGAAGGCCGTGCCGGTCAGCCAGGGCATGAGGGAGGCGATCTCCACTGGGTCCCAACCCCAGTAGCCGCCCCAGCCAAGCACATCGTATGCCCAGCGCGCCCCCAGGACAAGACCGAGCGAAAGGAACAGCCAGGCCCACAGCGTCCAGCGGCGGGTGATGCGGATCCAGCGATCGTCGGAGCGGCCAGTAATGAGCGCGGCAATGGCAAAGGCGAAGGGAATGATAAAGGCGACAAAACCAAGATAGAGCAGCGGCGGGTGGATGATCATGCCAGGATGCCGCAGCAACGGGTTCAAACCCTGTCCGTCTCGGGGTGTAAGCAGAACCGCGCCGGCCGGGCGGAACATGGCCACCACCTCGCCGGAGGCCGTCTGCCACCAGCTACTAAAAGGGTTTTCAAAGAAGATGATCAGCGCCAGGAAAAAAGCCAGTGTAACCGAGGAGACCAGGATCACCCAGGGCAGGAACTCGCGGTCGCGCTCCCAATTGCGCAGGGTTACTGCCGAGGTAAAGGCTGAGAGCAGCCATGCCCAGAAGAGCAGCGAACCGGCCTGCCCACCCCACAGGGCGGTGATTTTGAGATAGAGCGGCATGGAATTGCTGGTTACAGAGTAGACGTACTGAATCTCGTAATGGCCTCTAACCAGCAAATAGATCAGCGCCAGGGACGAGAGCGTGAGCAGCGGGAAGGTGAGCAGCATGGCGCGCCGGGCGCTTTCTGCCCAGGGGTGGGATTTTGTCCGCGCGCCATACAGCGCAGCGCCCATGCTGAAGAACGTCAGGATGAAGGTCACCACTAAAACGCCGAAGCCGAAATCTGCAATCATGAAGGACTCCTATCATGGTAGCTGCTCCGCCTGGCACAGTAGAAGCAGCTACCATCATGAGACCTGACAGGTTTCATAAAAACCTGTCAGGTCTCGTGTTTACGTGCTTCTTAATTTCCGCCGGCTTGCGCCGGTAAAGCCTCTTCGTACTTGGTCGGGCATTTGAGCAAGAGTTCGTCCACGTGAAAGATGCCATCTTCGCCCAGTTGCCCGGTCATGATGGCCTGCGCTTCGTCCCGCAAGAGGTCTGGCTTGGGACCGTTGTAGATCACCTTCAAGCGGGCACGCAGCGGATCAATGACGGCCTGATGCAGGACAACCGCCAGACCACCCGCGGCCTCGATCTCTTTATTGTCGCCTGGGATGCTCGCCACTTCGAAAGTAAGATTCAGGGTCTGTGGGTCATACTGGATCGTGTCACCGATCACCGCCCCGGAAA
>JBDRTP010000382.1:0-2312 GCA_043823965.1 Chloroflexota bacterium | reverse complement strand
GAAGCCTTGCTAAATCGGAATATTCCCGTTTGCCAGATCGGCTGTGGTGACGATCTTGGCCGCGCGTTGGCGCAGACCGCCGCCTATTTCCAGAGACCGGTTTTCCCCAATCCGGCTGCCTACGTGGTATGACAATAAATTACTATGGTGATTTCCCTGCAAAAGCCAAGTTTTTAACGCGAAGACGCCAAGACGCCAAGAAAAACAAAAACTGTTTCAAAAAAAAACGAAGCCAAAGAGTGCTTCAATGGAATTTTCTCGAAGTAGAACTTAAAATCCTTTGCGGCTTTGCGTCCTTGCGTTGAAAAAAGGGTTTTTTGCCGAAGGCCTACTCGGCAGTAGACTCTATGATTCAATACGGAGTTCCAACCAAGCATTATGCCTCAAACTCCCGTTTACCCTTTGGATCTCAACTTCCTCGAGCGGAAAGGCACGATTGCCGCCTATCTTGTTCCGTGCGCAGCACCTACTCGGTACTCAGGTGGGGCGGTGCTGGTCGAATCCGGTCCCGGCTCCACACTCGAATCGCTCCAGACTAATCTCGACAACCACGGCCTGACCCTGCGGGATGTCACCCACGTCTTGCTGACCCATATCCACCTCGACCATGCCGGGGCAGCCGGCCATCTGGCCCGGATGGGCGCGCAACTTTGCGTCCACCCGGTCGGCGCGGCGCACATGCTCAACCCGGAAAAATTGCTCAATAGTGCACAACGGATATACGGCGAAAAGATGAAATATATGTGGGGCGAGTTCCTGCCTGTTCCGCCGGAGAAACTGACTGAGGTCCAGGATGGTGAGACGATTGCGGTTGGCAACCTGCGTTTTACGGCGCTGCACACGCCCGGTCACGCCGAGCATCACATCGCCTGGTTGTTTGAAGATAAGTGCTTTAGCGGCGATGCCGGCGGTGTACGCCTGCCTGGTCCGCTGTACATCCGTATGCCGTTCGTCCCGCCGGAATTGCACCTGGAGAAATGGCGCGCCAGCCTGACCCGGCTGCAAAACGCCGGCTTCAAGCAGATCGTCCCGACGCATTTTGGCATTTATGACGACGCGGATTCGCACCTGTCCGCTGCCCGGCGCATCATTGACGAGACCGAGCGTTGGCTGGAAGCGGTCATGCCCGCCGACCCGCCGATTGAGGAGCTGCGCGCCAGTTTCATGGATTTGCAGAAAGAACAGGCGCGCTCTTTTGGCTTGAGTGAGGCGATCATCGAATCCTACGAAATCGCCAACCCAACCCGGATGGGTGCGGACGGATTACAGCGTTACTGGCGGAAAGTGCGCATGGCGGCGTATCCTGCTGCGATGGCGTGATGTTTTTCACCTGATTGACAAGCCTCTTTGCACTTGACGCTATCGCTAACCGGCCTGATACTTGCGTTGTTGATAAACAAAGGGATTGATTTTTATGAAGCACTTTCTGGATGTTTCCGACCATTCGCCGGAAGAATTGCAAGACCTGCTCGACTTAGCCATCCAATTCAAAAAAGAATTCTTTGCCGGCGGCAACCCGCCGCTCTTCAAAGGCAAGGTGCTGGCGATGATTTTCCAAAAGCCCAGCCTGCGCACGCGCGTCTCGTTCGATATGGCCATGCGTCACATGGGCGGCGACGCGCTGTACCTTTCGCCAAATGAAATCGGCTTGGGCAAGCGCGAGGCCATTTCGGATGTCGCCCGCGTCATGTCGGGTTACGTGCAGGCTATGATGGCGCGCGTTTTTGAGCATACCCACGTGCTGGAACTGGCGAAGTGGTCCTCGGTGCCGGTCATCAATGGCCTGAGCGATTCCAGCCATCCCTGCCAAGCCATGGCCGATGCGCTCACCATCCAGGAAAAGTTCGGCGCACTGAAAGGTGTCAACGTGACCTACGTGGGCGACGGTAACAACGTGGCCGTCTCGCTGATGCAGATCAGCGTCAAGCTGGGCTGGAACTTCACGATTGCCAACCCTGAAAATTATGACATGCCAGCCGGAGCGATCGAAACGGCGCGGAAAGTCGCCGCCGAAACCGGCTCGCAACTGACCTTCCTGCGCGACCCGCACGAAGCCGTCCACAAGGCGCAGGTGATTTATACCGACACGTGGACCAGCATGGGCCAGGAAGAAGAGACCGCCATCCGCGAGAAAGTTTTCCCGCCCTATCAGGTCAACGCGAAACTGGTCAGCGAAGCGGATAAAGATGTGATCGTGATGCACTGCCTGCCGGCGCACCGCAACCATGAGCTGACCGACGAAGTGGCGGATGGCCCGCATTCGGTCATCTTCCCTCAGGCGCATAACCGCCTGCACGCACAAAAAGCAATCC
>JBDRTP010000381.1:0-4683 GCA_043823965.1 Chloroflexota bacterium | reverse complement strand
TGGAGCCGCACCAACGCCATGTGGCCGATGCTCTTTGGCCTGGCCTGCTGCGCGATTGAAATGATGAGCGCACAGGCTTCGCATAACGACCTGTCCCGTTTCGGCATGGAACTGATGCGCCCCTCGCCGCGTCAATCGGACCTGATGATCGTGGCCGGGCGCGTTTCGCGCAAGATGGCTCCCGTGCTGCGCCGCCTGTATGACCAGATGCCCGAACCCAAGTGGGTCATCGCCATGGGCGACTGCGCTTCATGCGGCGGCGTTTTCAACAACTATGCCATTATGCAGGGGGTGGACGAGGTGGTGCCGGTGGATGTCTACGTGGCTGGCTGCCCGCCGCGCCCCGAGGCGCTCATACACGGCATCGTCACGCTCTATGAAAAAGTGCGCGGCATGAAGTTCGCGCCGGAGAAAAAGAGTTAACCACGAAGGACACGAAGATTCACGAAGGAAAAAAAGAAAAACCTTCGTGAAAATTCGTGAGATTCGATGCAGAGAGTTTTTATGGACAAGAAACTGCAAACCATCGTCCACAAACTGGAAAAAGAATTCGGCGCAACCGCCAGCGAAACTCGCGGCGAGGTGAGCCTGGTCGTTCCGGCGGAGAAAATCGTCGCGGCGTGCCAGCAGGTTCAGGGTCAGGGCTTCGAGCTGCTTTCCACCATGACGGCTGTGGATTACTGGCCTGAAGAAAATCCACGCTTCCACGTCGTCTACGAGTTCACCTCGGTCTCCAAGAACCTGCGCCTGGAAATCCGCGTCCCAGTGCCGGGAATTAATCCAAGCCTGCCGACCGTTTCCAACATCTACCGCAACGCCAACTGGCGCGAGCGCGAGCTGTGGGATATGTTCGGCATCCGCTTCGAGGGCCATCCCGACCTGCGCCGCATCCTGATGCCCGCCGACTGGGAAGGCCACCCGCTGCGCAAAGATTATCCGCTCGGCTACGAGGAGCCGCAATTCACCTTTAATTTCGAAGAGATTGATTTGCGCAAGCCGTACGCGAAAGAGTAGGGCAGGTTTCCTAACCTGCCGAAAGCGGCGGGTAAGAAACCCGCCCTACCGTACTGAGGCATTATGACTGATCTGCAAGAAGTGACCATTGACGATCTGAAGCACCTGGTCTCCGAGCGCGCCATCCAGGGCGAGACCGTGCTGCTCAACATGGGCCCGCAGCATCCCTCGACGCATGGCGTGCTGCGCCTGCTGCTCGAACTGGACGGCGAAATTGTCGTCAACTGCATCCCCGACATCGGCTTCCTGCACACCGGCATCGAGAAAAACATGGAGGCCAAGACCTACCAGCTGGCCGAGGTGATGACCGACCGGCTGGATTATCTGAACACGGTCGGCAACATCCTGGCTTATTCGCTGGCAGTGGAAAAGCTGGTCGACCTGGACGTGCCTCCCCGCGCCCAAGTCATCCGCGTCATCCTGGTCGAATTGCAGCGCATCGCCTCGCACCTGATCTGGCTGGCGACGGCAGCCCTCGACGTGGCGGCCATGTCCACCTTCCTGTACTGCTTCCGCGAGCGCGAGAGCATCCTCGACATCTTCGAGATGTGTTCCGGCCAGCGCATGATGACCACCTACATCCGCCCCGGAGGCTTGTGGCGGGACGTGCCGGTAGAGTTCGAAAACGCCGTCCGCGACTTCATCAAGATTTTCCCCAAGCGGATTGACCAGTACGAGGCGCTGCTGACCCGTAACCCGCTCTTCCTCGACCGGACGCTGGGCATCGGCAAAATTACCACGGAGGACGCCCTGAACTTTGGCATGACCGGCCCCGGTCTGCGCGCAACCGGCCTGGATTGGGACCTGCGCAAGAAACACCCGTATTCGGGTTACGAGCAATACGAATTTGAGGTCCCGACCCGCCCCGAAGGAGACGTGTACGCGCGCTACCTGGTCCGCGTCCAGGAAATGCGCGAGGCGCTCAAGATCATCGTCCAGGCGCTGGACAAGCTACCGTTGGGGCCGGTGCGCAGCAGCAATCACAAGTTCGTCCCGCCGCCGCGCTCGGAGATCGGCGTCAGCATGGAGGCGCTCATCCACCACTTCAAGCTGTGGACGGAGGGCTTCGATGCGCCGAAAGGCTCGGTGTATTCGGCAGTCGAATCGCCGCGCGGCGAGCTGGGCGTCTATTTGGAGTCAGATGGAGGCCCGAAGCCGTACCGCGTCCACTGGCGCACGCCGTCGTTCGACAACTTGCAGGCGATGCCGTTGATGTCCAAAGGCGTGCTGGTCGCCGACCTGGTGGCCATCATCGGCTCGGTGGATATCGTGCTGGGAGATGTAGACCGGTAGGGCGGCTTTCCAAGCCGCCAGTCGGGTTAGAAACCCAACCTACAGTGTCGAGTGTGAGGTTTTATGCTTGCTGAAAAGTATCCTGAAGAAGTAAAGAAGATTCTGGCTAAGTACCCGCCGGAGCAGAAACGCTCGGCGGTCATGCCGCTGCTGTATCTGGCGCAGCGCGACGGCGGCTATGTCACCAAAGAGGCAATGGCAGAAATCGCCGAAATGCTCGAAATCACGACCACTGACGTAGCCTCGATTATCGGTTTCTACACGCTGTTCCACGACGAGAAGGCCGGCAGATACCGGATGCAGGTCTGCACGGATTTACCCTGCGCCCTGCGCGGCGCGGACAAGTTCCTCGAGGAACTGTGCGGCAACCTCGGCATCCAGGTTGGCGAGACCACCTCTGACGGCCTGGTGACGGTCGAGGCGGTAATGTGCCTGGCCGGTTGCGACAAGGCCCCGATGTTCCAGCTTCAATCTGCGGATGGTATTGAATATCACGAAAACATGAACGTGGATAAGACGATGGAACTGGTCGAGGCGCTGAGGAAGGCAAGAAAATAAAACGTAAAACGTGATGCGTAATGAGTGATGTGAGATGGTAGAGATTGATATTGACAAGCATGTTGCGCGTTGGCGAGAAGACGCCCTTTCGTCTTTGGACGATGGTCGGTACTTGATAACAGGCAAACGTGTTGAGCTTGGCTTGTTTTCTATACATCTTGCTTTAGAAAAGGCGATTAAGGCGCACGTTGTCAAGAACACAAAAGAACTACCGCCGAGAATTCACAACCTGCTGTCTCTTGCAGCACTTGCCTCGCTGACGCTCACTCCCGAACAGGAAAGGTTGCTGGCTAAGTTAAACACGTTTAATATTCGAGGCCGCTATTCCGATGTGCCGATGGAAAAACCAACACTGGCACAGGCCGAGTCAATTTTCAAACATGCAAAGGAGGTGTTCGAATGGCTAGTAGAGCAATTGTAAAATCTGTTCAAAACTACCTCCGAGCGGTGGCTCAACAAGGCATTCCTGTTCGTTTTGGCGTCTTGTATGGTTCTTATGTAAAAGGGAAGACGCATAAGTGGAGCGACATTGATTTATTGGTTATTTCGCCGCGCTATGATAAGCATTGCACTCACGACGATTGGACTGACCTCTGGGTTCTTGCTGCTCATACCGACAGTCGCATCGAGCCCATCCCGGTTGGTGAAAAGCAATATGAGAAAACGGATAGCATGATTATCACCATCGCCCGGCGCGAAGGGCAGATTATCCCATTGGCAGAATAGAGTCTTATGACACACATCCTTCTGCGTCATCGTGACATCACCGACATCGGCAATATAGATGTCTATAAAAAGCATGGTGGCTTCGAGGCATTCAAGAAGGCCGTGACGAAAATGAAGCCACAAGAAGTGACCGACGCGGTCAAGGCCTCCGGGCTGCGCGGGCGCGGCGGCGCGGGTTTCCCGGCCGGCGTCAAGTGGTCGTTCGTGCCGAAGAATATCTGGCCGCACTACGTGGTCGCCAACGCGGATGAATCCGAGCCCGGCACCTTCAAAGACCGCGAAATCATGGAGCGCAATCCCTTCCAGTTCTTGGAAGGCGTGGCCATCGCCGCTTATGCTGTGCAGGCCAATGCGGCTTACGTCTATTTGCGCGGTGAGTTCTGGCCGGTGGCCACTGAACTGGACAAATGCATCGAGGAAATGGAAAAGGCCGGTTTCCTGGGAGAGAAACTCTTCGGCACGGATTATTCCCTGCGCATCTATACCCACCTGGGCGCGGGGGCGTACATCTGCGGCGAGGAGACTGCCCTGCTCGAATCGATGGAAGGCCAGCGCGGCCAGCCGCGCATCCGCCCGCCCTTCCCGGCGGTCTACGGCCTGTACGGCAAGCCGACCGTGGTCAACAACGTCGAGACGCTCACCAACCTGCCGTTCATCATCGAAAAAGGCGCAGACTGGTACAAGTCGCTCGGCACAGCCGACAGCGCCGGGGTCAAGGTTTTCTCGCTCTCCGGGCGCGTCAAAAAGCCCGGCAACTACGAACTGCCCTTCGGAACCACCTTCCGCGAACTCATCTACAACTACGGCGGCGGTGTGATAGATGACCGTCCAATTAAAGCGATCATGCCCGCCGGCGCGTCCTCCGCGTTCATCGTGGCGGACGACAAAGCCCTCGACACGCCGATGGACTACGCCTCCGTCCGGGCGCTGGGCGCGGACCTGGGGTCTGCTTCCGTCATCGTGATTGACGACACCGTTTCGATTGACTGGGTCATCAATAAGACCATCCATTTCTTCGAGCACGAATCGTGCGGCAAATGCACCCCCTGCCGCGAAGGCTGCTACTGGATGCTGCATCTCAGCGAGCGCATC
>JBDRTP010000380.1:0-2555 GCA_043823965.1 Chloroflexota bacterium | reverse complement strand
GCGTGGCACGAGTCCCTGCCCCCTTCGGGGACCTTCGGCGGGCGCGGCACTCACCCCTTCGGGGTTCGGAGTCCGCGTGGCACCCCGAAAACCATCGGGGCAGGTGGGGATGGGTTGTTTCAGTAGCCTGCTGGCTACTATTATTGACACTATTGCTCTTTGGGGTATAATACCGACCGCATGGCCGACTAGCTCAACTGGCAGAGCAATTGACTCTTAATCAATCGGTTCAGGGTTCGAGTCCCTGGTCGGTCACACAAGCCCCCGTTTCGGGGGTTTTGCTTATCGGGCTGGCAAGTGGAATGTATGATAATTTCCCAAAGGCACTCTCCCGATAGGCCTTCGGCGGCAATCTCGTTGACGGATATACGCGCGCAAGTCAGGATGATGGCCGCGCTAAGATTGCTTGACCTGAAAAAACTCGAGATCGCGCGCCACGCTGACGTTTGGGAAGACGGCCTGGGCTTCGGCCAGAACGTCCTTCTCGCGATAGCGGCGCGAGAGGTGGGTCAGGATCAATTGCCGGACGCCGGCTTCCAGCGCCAATTGCGCAGACTGTTTCGCCGTCAGGTGCGAGAACTGCTTCGCCATCTCAGCTTCAGACTCAAGATAGGTGGACTCGATGACCAGCGCGTCGGCCGCGCGGCAGGTCTCGACCAGGTCCGCGGTGCGACCCGCATCGCCCACGTGCACCAAGCGGACCCCGGGCCTGAGTGCGCCAAGCACATCCTCCGGACTGACGCGGCGACCGTCCGCCAGGCTGATGCTCTTGCCGTCCACCAGGTCGCGGCGTTGCGGGCCGGGCGGTACGCCCAATGCCTCCGCCTTTTCCGGCAGGAAGGGACGGTGAGACTTCTCCTCGAACTTGAAACCCAGGCTATCTGACCCACGGTGGTAAACAGGAAAGGCTGTAAGCGTGAAATCCTGCGCCTCGAAAAAGATGCCGGGTGAAATTTCATGCATTTGGATTTTCAAGGGCGGTTGCGCGCCGCGCAGGACGACGCCATAAAGCAAATCGTGGATGCGGTCGAGCGCCCAGCGGCCGCTGTAGATGTTCAACTCATCAATTGTCTCCCAGCGCATGAACGTGGAGAGCAGGCCGCCCAGCCCCAGGATGTGGTCGAGGTGGCCGTGAGTGATGAGGATGTGGTTGAGGTGCTTGAAACCCAGCCCGGATTGCAAAATCTGGCGCTGGGTGCCTTCGCCGCAATCAATCAAAAAGCGGAATTCGTCGTGCTTGACGATCTGCGCTGAAAGCCCGCGCCGCGCCGAGGGGGCGGATGCCGACGTACCGAGGAAAACGATTTCAAACAATATAGAACCCTTTCGGTGAATTTCTGTTATGGTAGGAGAATGCCCTACCATTATTGTACCTCCGAGTAGGCCTTCGGCAGATGGCTGGAGATAAAAGGATGCCCGGTCAGACAAGCCTTGCCCGGCGCTTATTTCTTGATCTGTTTGATAAATCCGGGGGTATTTAGCTCTCGTTCTAACAGATAAGTAAAATTACGCTGCATGAGCGACTCGACCTCATTCTGGATCGAGGCGAGCGGGCGCGCCCGTTTCGCCTCGCGGTAAGTGCTGCGCTGGAAATGACGCAGGTACTTGAGCGCTTCCAGCGACACTTCCCAGACCCCAGGCAGGCCCGCGCCACATTTCGGGCACAACACCCCGCCCTGAGAGGCGGAGAAGTACTGGCCCACGGGCTGGATCTCGGCTTTGCAATTGGCGCAGGTAAACAGTTGTGGGCGAAAGCCGAGGTGATCGAGCAAGCGTATCTCGTAATAGCGGAGAGCCAGCCAGGGGTCCGGCTCGTTGCTGATTCGAGATAGGGTTTCGGTCAGCAAGCGGAAAATGGCCTGATTCTCGCTTTCGTCCTCGTAGGTGAATCGATCGAGCAATTCGGCCACGTAAGCAGCATACCCTATTCGGAGCAGGTCTTCGCGCAGGGGCTGGTAGGCATCCAGCGTCTCGGCCTGGGTGACGATGAGCAGGTCACGGCCACGCGCCAGTTGCAGGGTCACACGCGTGAACGGTTCCAGGTGGCCGGCCTTGCGCGAACGCACCTTGCGCACCCCCTTGGCAATCGCGCGTACTTTGCCCTTCTCGCGTGTGTAGAGCGTGAGCAAACGATCGGCCTCGCCCCAATCGGAATGGCGCAGGACAACGGCTTCGAGGCGGAAACTGTGGTCGCTTAGTTTTCTGATCATTCGGTTTCATAGTTCCATAGTTTTATAGTCTCATAGTCTCGTAGTCGCATAGTCTCATAGTCCTATAGTCTCGTAGTCTTATTGTCTCCTTATTGTCTCCTCATTGCCAACCTGCGACTACCCGACCATCCGACTATCCAACTACCCAACCACCCAACTACCCAACCACCCAACTATCTGACTAAATCCTCAGGCCCAAACGCGCCGGGGAGCAGATCACCGATAGGTAACTCGCTTAGTAATTGCCCTTCACCATTGGCAATCAACACGATAGTTTCCAACCCAAACTCTGCCAAAACCTGCCTGCATCCGCCGCACGGCGAGCCGCCATTCGGCGTGACGATG
>JBDRTP010000379.1:0-5657 GCA_043823965.1 Chloroflexota bacterium | reverse complement strand
GCTTTACTACGTCCAGTACGGTACGATCGGGACCGGCGCGACTTATACGCCACTCCCCTTGCCGGACAATTTCTTCCAAAATCCCCGCGAAAAGCCCCAGGCTGCCTTGCGTCCGGCGCGAAAGTAGCTTCTCAATCAAGTGAAAGGACGTATCGCTCGAGCTTGCGCCATGTGGCCTGGTACGAGTTCACTGCGTATTGAGAAGCGCTCACCTTGCGCTCGAATTCGTAGAGATGCGAGGGCCGCCCAGAAAAATGTTGGGGGTGAAAGCGTCGTGGTAGCCATAATCGCACTCGAGCCAGCCGATACACGAGCAGTTACTGGTATGCTTACGGACTGTCTGCCGGGAAGCGCAGGGCGATCTTCTGCCCGCCGTGGACGCCTGGCAATGAGTAGGTCGCATAGGCTGGTTGCGGCATCCCGCGGTCGGCGTGAAGATGGCGGGTCACAAAATCGGGGAGGACGCGTAAGACGGCTGCCAGCCAGGTCAGTTCCGAGGCAGATGGGGTCTCGCCCCGCTTGCCCTTCGGGGTTGCCTTGATCGCCATGGGGTAGGCTTGCTCCCCGGCCACCGGCCAGCCATATTGCTCGATCGCGTCCAGGTCGTCAAATGACATCCCTGTAGCTTCCTCCAAAACCAGGCTAAACCAGGAGACCAGTGGGGCGTGCTGTTCTGGCTTGGCATCCGAAAAGACAATATCCAAATCTTCAAGCGATTCATATAATGACAGCCCGAAAACCTCGCCGCCTATCCCCAGAACCAGCGCGTAGCGCGCCCGTCCGTCGGGTGGGTAGCGGACCTCAATCGGCAGCCAGTTTTCCATCCAGCGCCAGGGTTTCTGGAGGTAATAGTCGGCGGCAGCGGCATAAAACTCTGCCGCCAGCGGTACGGTGACGCCATGGACACTCAACAATCCTGGAATCGGCTTCTGCTTCGCTATACCCGGTTCCATCTCCAGCATGGCAGCGTTGGCCTGCCGAGTAGGTGCTGCGCACGGCAATGTGGCGCGATAATCACAGTGAATATCCAGTTCGGCTAAACGCGGCGCCAAGGCCTGCGCCAGTTTGGCGTCGTCCACCAGGATGCGCGCTGGCCGGCCGCGACGCCCCAGGTTCAGCAAAGTGCCTTGCATCGTTTTGAACAGAATCTCAAGGATGATCTCAGGCGTGGGGCGTTCGTTCTGGACGTCGGTATTGTAGATAAATTCCGTCTCCTGATCCAAAACCAGTGTGACAAAGGGGCGGTAGAAAGGCCGATCTTTGGGCGTGATCCAGAAACGGGCGCGGCGCGCGGTGAATTGCCAGGTGGCTTTGCTCTGGCGTAACTTGCGAAGTTTGTCCAGCCGATTTGATGTCATTCAATCACTCCATACATGACTCCACTGCAAAAAGCAAAATTTTTAACGCGAAGACGCCAAGACGCCAAGAAAAACAAAATCTGTTTCAAAAAAAAGAAACCAAAGGGCGTTTCGATGAATTTTCTCGAAGTAGAACTTAAAATTCTTTGCGGCTTTGCGCCTTTGCGTTGAAAAAGAGAGTTTTTTCAGTGGACTCAATTATGGGATCATAATCCTAATTCTAATACAAATAATGGGGGTTTTATTTTGGTTTCCTGCTTGTCTTTCCTACACCAAAAATTATCTGAGTGATCCTTCGATGACTTCCAAAATCTCATCGGCACGGTAAAGGCGGTTGCGCCGCTGCCCGGTCACTTCGCGCAGGATGCCGATCCGCTCCAATTTCTCCACGTAGCGTTGGACGGTCTTGTAATCGCCCAGCCCCAGGCCGGCCTGCACCTGGCGCACGGTCACGATAGGGTGGCCAAGCAGAAAAACGAGCACCTGTCCCAGGCGGGATGCGTCGCGCTGGCTGGCCAGCAGGTCCCGGTGACGGGCACGCAGGTCTTGAAGCGCTTTCACCCGCCCCGCGGCTTCCAGCGCCTGGTCGCGCACGCCGGTCAGGAAGAAGCGCAGCCAGACCCCCCATTCCCCCCGCTGGCTGACGGCCAGCAGGCGGTCGTAATACTCCAGGCGGTTACGTTCGAAATAAGCGCTGAGATAAAGCAGCGGCTGGGGAAGCAGGCCCCACTGGCAGAGCAGCAGGGCGATCAGCAGGCGTCCAACCCGGCCGTTGCCGTCCAAGAAGGGGTGGATGGCCTCAAACTGGTAGTGGATCAGTGCGATGCGCACCAGCAGCGACAGGTCAGACGGGGCATGGATGAATTTCTCCATCAGGTCCAGGGCGGCGTGCATCTCGTCCACCGGCGGGGGAACGTAGGTGGCCGTCTCGAGAGTGGCGCCGGGGCGGCCGATCAAGCTCTGGCTGCGGCGGAACTCGCCCGGGGTCAACGCGCCACCGCGTAGCCCCTCCATCAGGCGTTCATAGAGTTCACGGATGAGCCGCAAGCTGACCGGCAAGGTTTGCAGGCGTTCCAGGCCGTAGTCCAGGGCGCGCACGTAGTTGTGGACTTCATGAGCATCTGAAGAGGGTTCGAGGAAAGACAGTTGCTCGGCTTCATAGGCGTACACGTCGGACAGCGAGGCACGCGTCCCTTCGATGCGTGAAGAAAGCACTGCCTCGCGCCGGATGAATGGTCTGACCAGCGCATACGGTTCGGGGAACGCCGCCCCGACCGCTGCCAGGCGTGCCAGGGCGCGCTCGGCTTCGCCCAGCAGGGAGACCAGCCCGGCCGGCCAGGTCAACTCGGGCGGCAGCGGCGCGGGGATAAACCCCCACAACCCATCTTGTCGAGAAGCTACAAACTGGTCTCTCTTCAAGAAAATGGGAAATACGGTTTTCATTTACTGTGCGCGTGCAGAAGTGATGTTCAGCGGCGACCTCATCTTCCAGGGCAGCGTCGGCCGCACGGATTTGCCCGGCGGGGATTGGGAGACGCTGGTGGAGAGTATCCGCGAGCAGGTGTTCACTTTGCCCGAGGAGACACGCCTGCTTTCGGGGCATGGGGAGGGGACGAGGGTGGGGGAGGCCAAGTGACGCAACCCTGAAAACTTTCCACGCTTAAGCACAGTCCTATCTGACCGAACGACTAACCCACAGGGTGCTTCGCGAAGTCGTTACTACGTTTTCGTGATCCACTGATACTATATGTGTGATTCTCGAAAAGCGGGTTACAGGCCTTATTACGACAGCTGATTGCATTGATCCGGGATAGCTCACTGGTCTGTGGTCTTTGGATGTTCATTGCAGGTTCTCCCTATCAGATTAAAGCATCTGGCGTTCGATGAGATACTCATCGAACGCCAGACTTTTGTTACGCTCTGCGGCCCCGACGGGGGTGGTGGCAGTACCGAAGTAAATTGAGGGGGACAGGATTTAGGAAATACCTGGATAAGGTATTCTATTAGTAAAGAACTTACCTTTGATGATATTACTTCGCATCGTGTAATCTGTCAAGCGAAAAATCTATAAATTTCAAAAAAGGCCTTTTATCATAGTGGGGAATGCTCATTTGTTTGCACTTGCGCAAAACCATTAATATTCTTTGGGTGTGTTTCAAATGAGTTGACGGTCGCTGGTTGAGTAGGGCGGTGCTCTTCTGCCTGTATCGAAACCAGCAATTCCGGGTCTCGATATGCCGGAAAATCACCGGCTACTAGACCCTCGTTATTTGTTTCAACTGAAATGAAACACACCCATTTGAAATATACCGCGCGGGGCAGATTGTGGTGGAGCTATAAGTGTTATCCTTGCGGCTTTGGATGTTCCTTTGCCCATTACGCATGAAAGTGGTTGTTGCACTCTAGGGTTTTGGCGAGATAATCCACCTTTCTAAAAATAGCTTACCCAAATGTGCCACTGAGGTGCAATCCTGCATCGCGTGTGAGCGCCTGGTGTGCGTCCACAGCCTCGTCTGCTACGCCGAGTGCCAGCAGGTAACGTGTACGAACATATGAGCGAATGCCACGCGACGAAGTACCCGAAGGGGGAGAACGGCCAGCCGCGCAGCCAAAGCCCTGGGATTGAATTTCATTCCAACGGTGGTGGATTATTGGGTCGGTATGCCTATTGACTTAATCGGGGAATTTATGTAATATCTTAGTATCTGATATTTAATATTTGATATTTGATAAAATATATATGGTATGCAATCTAATATGGTAACAATCTCCCGTACGGTGAGAAGTTCTCTGGTCGAGAACCTTCGCGACGCGATTCTCTTGGGGGAATTCGTCCCTGGCCAGAATCTCCGCTTGGAGGAGATTGCCAAGCGCTTTGATGTCAGCACTACCCCGGTCCGGGAAGCTCTGTCCGACTTGGCGGATGAGGGTCTGGTAACCATCTTCCCTCACCGCGGCGCTGTTGTCACCAGGCTGAGTCCAGAAGACTTGCAAGATGTATATGAAATCAGGGCAACGCTGGAGGCGATGGCCGCCCGTTTGGCAGTTCCGCGTATGACCGAGGCGATCCTGACTTCATTGCGTTCGATAATTGAACAAATTGACAACCATCCTGGCGAGTTGGTCGCCTTAGTCAAATTGAATCACGATTTCCACCTCACTCTCTATAGCGCCTCAGGAAGACACCATTTGTGCGAACTTACTAAAATATTGCGATATCGCACGCAACATTATTTACATGCCTATATCTCCGATCTAGGCGGTATGCCTCAAGCACAAATTGAGCACCGTGTCGTTTTGGAAGCCTGTAAGCGCGGCGATGCCGACCAAGCCGCTACGGTCATTTATGATCACGTAATAAAGGTGGGTCGTGCGCTGATGGAATATGTACGGCAGCAAGAACAATCCATAACGCTATCCCAATAACTGGCTTTTGCCTCAGGTGGAATTGAGAGCCAAATCCAGCAAGGAGAAAAATTATGCCTTCTTCCACCAATAATTTGGAGTTTTACGACCTGAGCCACCCGTGGGGGGATAAAGTGCCGCTCTGGCCCTATTTCCCCGATGTTAAGATCGAGCGGTTCCATTACCATGCCAAGTCACGAGTTCTCTCTCAGCAAATTACTACTTTCATGCACTGCACCACTCATACCGATGCACCCGCGCATGTTATCGAGGGTGCACCGTTTATGGATGAGGTTCCACTCGACCGTTTCTTCGGGACGGCTGTGGTTGTCTCGATTCCGAAAGGCAAGTGGGAAAAGGTCACGCCTGAGGACCTTGAAAAAGCCAGACCCAAGATCGAACCTGGCGACATTGTGATTATCAACACGGGCTGGCATAAATACTATGGTGACAATGTCGAGTATTTCTGCTATTCGCCAGGATTGTATCTTGAAGCCGGGGAATGGTTGGTAAAAAGGGGCGTCAAAGCCGTTGGCATTGATAATCAGGCGCTGGACCACCCCCTTGCAACCGCCATCGGCCCCCACGGGCCCGGCGGACCGATCCTGCCCTGGGTGAACGAGGAGTATGAAAAGGAAACAGGCAAAAAGGTCGCGGAAGAGTTCGCGCTTTGGGAACCCTGTCACCGGCAACTGCTGGGCAACGGGATTGTCGGTTTCGAAAATGTCGGCGGTGATATTGATAAGGTCACCGGCAAGCGTGTGACCATCGCCGCCTTCCCCTGGCGCTGGGTCAAGGGTGATGGTTGTATCGTCCGTATGGTCGCAATTGTTGACCCGACGGGCGATTTTCGTCTATAGCACAAAGGAGGAGTTCCATGAAAGTAACTCGTTT
>JBDRTP010000378.1:0-10567 GCA_043823965.1 Chloroflexota bacterium | reverse complement strand
CATCAGCGCCCTGATTGTGCTTGGACGGTTTCCCTGATGACGCACGCTTCGGTAGAGTACCGGTGGTAGAACACCGGGTTTTGTCCTACACTGTTTTTAATGTGCAGTCAAAACAGCTACTTGCACGTCTTCGTGTCGCACACTAACGGGTAAGTCAAGTGCTCGGCGTTTTCGTCCCGAAACATTCGTTGCTCAGAGCCAATCGCCGAAAATCGCGCCGCTTCCCCTGAGGCGAAGCCGAGTCACTTGCACTTGGGGTTAGTTGCCATTCCCCCCTTAACACTGTGTTTACCCCTATTCCGCCAGACTGAACAGTACTTTCAACCGACTTCTAATAATTTCCTGTTTTTCCTCAGATAATTGCCCCAGTTCTCGTTGAATTATGTTGACAGTCGCGGTCATCATACGATGAAGCCGCACGGTTGATGAAACTCGCAACCCTGAAGCTTCAAAACCTTCATCATCAGTGGCTATCAGAATATCGCTATCCAATAGCTCTTCTGGAATCTTGCTCGTGATGAATGCCAAAACCACATGCCTATATTGACCGATTGGCTCAGTTAGGCACACCGCTGGGCGAACCTTGCTACTGGATAAATCATCAAATGGGAATGGGACGAGTACGACTTTATATTTCGCCATTGAATGGTTTCCCATCAGCTATGGAATAAATATCTTCTTCTGGGTCTGCCAGGAACGCGAATGCAGGGTTGAGCGATGCCGCCTGCAACCACGAAATCTCATCTATTTCGTCATCCAGCGATGATAAAACAATAACCCTTACGCGCTTAGGGCCAGAAAACGGAAGTGAACCATCCAGTTTCAGTTGACTATGCTCATCAACTGTGCCTGTCATTTCTATTGCAGTCATGGGAATTTCCATATCTCTACCTCACATAACTTACTCAAAAAACTTTCTCTCCCCCAGTATAACCGATAAATCTCTGTGCTCAAAACTTGTCAAATATCTCCCGTCAGCATCGTAAATTTCATGGGAATTGACACTGGCAACTAACGGTGGGCTAAGCTGCGTGGCGTTTTGGCCCCGACTGCTGCTCTACCATAACCAACATCAGCAAATCGCGCCGCGTACCCTCGTGGCCTAGCCACGTCAGCTTGAGCCGGGGTTAGTTGCGCCACCCGGCTATAGCCTTTGTTTTCTACGTCTTTTTTTCTTACCCGTTTTGCTGATTTTATCATCACTTTTTCAAACCGATTTCTTCAAACGAACGCCAGCGCGGATTGCGGCCACATTCCTTGCCACGCGAACACTTTGACAGCCAAGAAAAAATCTTTGGTTTCACCCTAACCCGGTGACAGTTTTCTACTGCTTTTCGGGCCGCGAGTTCCCCGCACAGCCATGCTGCTTGACTTGTGAACTTGCCCAAACCAGGAACTCAGCATTTTGCAGCCTTTTGATCACGAAAACTAAACAACACCTTATCGCATGACAACATCAAACCGATGCCCCACTACTTGATGAGAAATCGCATCGCGAAACCGAACAACCTGAAACCACAAGACTCTTTCGATGGCCCTGAAAAGTGTTAGATAATGGAAATGTTCGAACGCTGAAACTCTATCTTTCGAAAAAAAGCTGAACGTTTTACCCAAACACCAATATCAACTCAACCAAGCAACTAACGAGATAATAACCGGCTTGGCGTTTTAACCCCTGACGCGGCTAGAACCAGAGCCAAACTTTGCTCATGGCGCCGCGTACCCCCTTGGCGTAGCCAAGTGACGTTGTGTTCACACTGCACCTCTTGGGTCGCTTCTTGCTAATTTTCTGGTCGGATGCCAGCTTGCTTGGTCTTTTCAGTATATCATCAGTCGATTATCGCTGCAGCAGTCGCGTGTAGGCGTCGTGCGCTGGCGCTTGTTCTTCAGCCGGGTGGGTCCGCGAAGCTTCTACATTGCTAAACACTTGTTGCGCCGCTACCAGAAAGTTGATGTAATCCATTTCGTCACATTTCGGTGGGTTCATACCCCAAGTTTAGCATGCTCTCCTTCAACTGCGTAACTCCTAACTTTAATAAGTTGACAGGATGTGAGCAACGAACAGGGCTATCGTATCGAGATGGGGTAGTTATTGCCACGCTTCCCCCCAACACGACTCAATATGACGATGTTGCGCCCGACTTCAATCCACACATGTTCTCACCCAGGCTGACCACAGTGTGATGAGGCCATATCGGCAAGGAGGTACTTATGTCCACCAATCTCCGCCGCGTGTTTTTTTCAGTCATCCTTCTCATTGCCTTTATTTCCGCCTGTGCTCCAGGCGCAACACCGACGACTCCTATTCCTACAAAAACCCCTGTCACCTACACGATCACTCCATCTCCACAGCCCCCTCCCAAGCATCGAATCGGGGTACGCATGATAGATGGTATCGGCGAGTTCTACGACCGCGTAACTGGAGAGAAGTTCATCCCGCGGGGCAACAACTACATCCGCCTGGCTAAACAGCACTCTCCTTCGGGGGAAACGATCTTATACCACTCCACCTTCAATCCCGGTCTCTATGACCCCACGCGGATAGATGAGACCCTACAAAGGATGCGTTCGAACGGGTACAACGTCGTCAGGGTATTCCTGAATAACTGCTGCAGGCAGGGCAGCCTGAGCGATCCAGCCGGCGGGCTGTCCGCGGCGTACATTGCCAACGTTGCCGATTTCCTGCAGAGGGCAAAAGCCAACGGGATCTTCGTCCTGGTGACCACGGACAGTGAGCCGTCTGTAGGAGGCACCTGGAGTGAGGACTTTGGCGGCTACAATGCCTCGTATCTTAGACGAGGAGGCATCCTGTCCAGCACGCGGTTCTGGAGCGACTTCATCAAGGCACTCATTGATCAGGGTGCTCCGCTGGACGCCATATTCGCCTATGAACTTCGCAACGAACTCTTCTTCGAAGCCAACCTTCCTCCGTTGAGCTTGACCTCCAGAGTGGTCAGCGCAGCGAACGGCAAGACCTACAACATGGCCTCCGACGCGGACAAGCAGCGCATGATGGACGAGAATCTGGTTAACTGGATTGACACGGTCCGGGCTTCCATCCTGGAAGTGGACCCGACGGCTCTCGTCTCGGTCGGCTTCTTCTGGCCTCAGGCGCCCCATCCATCCCGCATCGGCGATCCGCGGGTGATTGAAACACGCCCTGCCATCTGGGAATCAACGGCTGATTTCATCGATTTGCATCTCTATCCAGGCTCGGACTTGACCCTTCAGGAGTATGTGGACAATTTTAAGATGGCCGGCATGGAGAAAAAGCCGATCATCATGGGCGAGTTTGGCGCCGCGCGGTCATCTTACTCGTCTGCTGCTGTGGCGGCCCAGGCACTTCACGACTGGCAGGTCGATTCGTGTCAATACGGATTCAACGGCTGGCTGCTCTGGACCTGGGACAGCGACGAACAGACGGACTTCTACAACGCGCTCGTCGATGAGAGCCAAATCAATCAGGCACTGGCGCCGGTCAACCGTCCCGACCCCTGCCAGTCCGGCGCCTTGCCCTTTTTCGAGCACAACCTGGCGCTGGGAAGGGCGGTGCGAGCTTCGCGCTCTCTCCCAGATAAACCGCCATCCAACGCTGTCGATGGGATGACATCGGATTGGTGGGGCGCGGGCGCCGGGCCGACCCAGTGGATCGAGATTGACTTGGGGGAGCCATCCGCGATCCGCCTGATCCGCCTCGTCGCGTCGCAATCGCCGCCAGGAGAGACTCTCCATCAACTCTGGGTAGGTCCAGCGATCGAGGAGCTCTACCTTCTCCACACCTTTGAAGGTCCCACTGCCGACAATCAGGTGCTCGAGTTCAGCTCTGAGACTCCCCTCGAAGGCGTCCGCTATGTGCGGGTGGTGACGCGGCGCAGCCCTTCTTGGGTCAGTTGGAGAGAGATCGAGGTGCTCGCGCCGTGAGCGGAGGAACATGGAAGAAATCCGATCCCCCATCCATCCTGGTAAAGTTCTCCTGGAAGACTTCATGAAACCGCTGGGATTGAGCCAGTATCGTTTGGCGCAAGATATTGGTGTATCGCCCATCCGTATCAGCCAGATCGTCAACGGCCAACGCTCGATCACCGTAGATACTGCAATGAGACTGGCACGCTATTTTGGCACAAGTTTGCCCATCACGCCGCTGCGGGTGGGCTTTTTCGTTGAGCGGATTATATTGACACGACCAGATAAACGACTATAATTTTAGTCAATGTCACCGAAGCAACCTTTCACCCTGATCTTTGCGCCAGAAATACGAGAGCATCTCAATTCGATAGAGCGCAAGTATCATGGCTCGATTCGGCAAACGATTAAAGAGCAACTTGGCTATGCCCCAGATGTGCAGACCAAAAATCGAAAGCCGTTAGAGCAACCAGCCCCCTATGAAGCGGCCTGGGAACTACGCTTTGGGCCAAATAACCGTTTCCGAGTATTCTACGAAGTGGACATAGAACAACGACAGGTTTCGGTATTGGCAATCGGGATAAAAGAAGGCAATCGGCTGTTTATCGGTGACGAGGAGTTTACACGATGAGAATCGCATCTTTGGCAGACGTGAAAACACGCTTTAGTTCGTATGTAGACCAATGCAAGGCAGATGGGCCAGTCGTCATCACACGAAACGGAAAGGCAGTGGCAGTACTGATCGCACCCCTGGATGATGATGATCTGGAAAACATTCTGTTGGCACGGTCAACGCGTTTCCAGGCTATCCTGGAGAAGTCAAGGCAAAGCATCAGAGCGGGTAAAGGCTTATCGGAAGAAGAGTTTTGGGCATCGGTTGAGCAAAGCAGTGTGGCAGGTTAGCAATAGCTCATGAGGGGATTCGCCGCGAGCCAGCCGTGTTGAGTTATGGCGCAGGCGGCTTGCCATCCCGCCGCTGCGGGTGAGATATGCCGCCGGTGGGGACTGCTTCGCCGCCTCTGGCGGCTCGCAAAGACACAAAAAAGTTGATTATTTTAATGCTTGTAACAGAGCAAAAGGGCTGAAAAAAAAGAAGTGCCCCCACGGAGATTCGAATAGCATCCCCTCAATGGGGGCTCCGGTTTTAACGAAAAGAGCCGCCTGAAAAGGCGACATCCTTAGTGCCCCCACGGAGATTCGAACTCCGGTTTTAGCCTTGAAAGGGCTGCGTCCTGGTCCACTAGACGATGGGGGCTTGGTGAGCGTGGGGATTTTACCATCCCCCCTATCTCAGGTCAAGCAATTTACGAAGCTAAATTTCCTTCCGGTCAGAGAGCAGGGCCAGCAGGTCCACCTGTTTGCGGTTGAAAAGCACCGCCGGACTTTCGATGCGCAGGCTGGGGATCAGGATGGCGGTCAGGGTCGTGTCGTAGAGCGGGACGAAGTCGCGCGTGCCTTCCAATATGACGGTCGAGAAGTCGAAGCGCCCGGCCCATTCCAGCGTCCCTTCCAGCTCGTAGACCTGGGTCGTGACCCGGATGGGATACTTGATCAGGTTCTGGTAGCCGCAGCGCGCCACTGCCTGTGGGCCAGCCTCCTCGCGGCGCGCCAGGCAGACAGCGAAGATATTTAGCTTGACCAGGTTAATCAATTTATATTCGCCGACCAGTTTGGTGGGCATATGCAGGCGGGCCAGTTTGGCGTCTTGCGCCTCCACGAAATTCGAGGTTGCATCGTTCATCAGACCCATCAAACCGCTGCGCGGAACCATGATCTGGCCCACGATGCGGTAGCCCGACGTGAGGAAATCCGCCGAAGGCCTACTCGGCGGTGATCAAGCGTCCCGTAACCGAAGCAGGTTCATGCATCTCTTGGCGTTCCAAGTGGGAAATTCATTCGGGTGTGTTTCATTTCAGTTGAAAACGTCCCGCCGAGTAGGCCTTCGGCAGGTTGTTTGTAAATGATCAAATTCGGCATGATTCAACCTGCGGGACGGTGATTTCCAACTCATTTGAAATGCACCCAATTCATTCCAGGGAGGGGCGGGTGGAATCGCGTTGACTCAGCGGCGGACGCGGCCAGCGCGGTCGGGGTGTGGACTTGCCCGCATCCGGGTTGAGCAGCATGGACAACCAGGCTATGGCGCGTTCATCGTAATCGCGGCGTCCGCACACGTCGCAGACCCAGGCCGGGAAATTGGGGACGGTGATCAGCTCGTCGCTCAACCAGGTGAAGTAGGTAATGTATTGCAGGCGCATCATACCTGGCGGACATTCTTTGCAGGGATAGGTGTGATTGTTGGCTATCTCGCTCATCGCTTATACTCCTCGCGCCGCGTCTTCAAGCAGAGTATTGGTAGCCGCACCGACTGATGCGGCCAGCGATGATGGCGGAGCAGAAAGCTCCCGTTGGTAAGCTTCTCTGTAAGTGTCAGCATATCTTCGTTGGAGTCAGGCATGATATTCCTATGGCGACGCGAGAACTAATTGAGCGTGCTTGATAAGCGCCAAATTGTCGAACGGCCAATAGACGAGTACGGCCTTGCCGACTACATTTTCGATCGGCACCAAGCCCCAACTATGCGAATCGGAGGAATCATTGCGATTATCCCCCAGCACGAAGAGATGATCCTCCGGCACATTCCACTTGCCGACGTACTCGGGCGAGGCCGCAATGTATCTTTCCACCAGCAATGCACCGTTGACGAATACATGCCCATCCGAAATGGCGATATCCTCGCCGGGCAAGCCGATCACGCGTTTGATCAAATCTTCCTTGGGGTTTACGGGGAAGCGAAAGACGATGATATCGCCGCGTTCCGGCTGGCCGAAGCGATAAGCCAACCGGTTCACCAGCACGAACTCGCCGTTGTGTAAAGTGGGGAGCATACTGAACCCGTCCACGCGCACACGGGCCGAAACAGCGTTGATCGCCAGGAATAACAAGACCGATAAAACCAGCGTTTCCAGTATATCCAGCAGGAACCTTTTCAAGGTGTTGGGTGCTGGGCCAGCTTCAGGCTGGGTGGTAATCTCAGGGGAAAGTTCAGTCAAATTCTGCCTCCACGAAGCATTATGGTCGCGCAGTCAGCGACCATTATAAGACCCCTTCGATGTGGAGGCAAGGGAAAAATCAAACACGGCCCCAGGCGTAACAGGTGGGCACGTAGAGCACGCGCTCGCCGCGCTGCCAAGCCTCTTCATCCATCTTTTTCATTCTCTGTAATTTCCTGGCCGGGACGAATCCCGCCAAATCGGCCTCCAGCACCGCCCATTCCAGTTCCCGTTCCTCGGGCGTGAGCGGATGCGTTCCCACCCCGCGCAGGCTGCCCGTTTCGAGGGTCGTTATCCCGGCCTCGGCAAACAGCCCTGCCAGCCTTCGCCCGAGATGCGGGTCAGCCCCCTGCCGCCGCAGGGACTCGGCCTGCCAGCGGCCCAACACGGCCAGCTCTTTGGGCAGGTCAACGCGCCGGCTGTAATCCGGCTCGGCCAGCGCCAGCAGGTAGCCATTGCGGCGCGTCACGCGTTTCATCTCACGCAGCACCCCGGCGGGGTTCTTGACCCACATGAGCAGGAAATGGCAAAAGGCGATATCGAACGACCCGGCCGGGTAGGGCAGGCTGTGGGCATCCCCGTTCGTCAGCGAGGCGGCTGGGGCGTGGATCCTGGCCTCGGCCAGGCGAGCCGGCTCCAGGTCCAGCCCGTGGACGGCCGCCCGTTCAAGGGTGGGCAGGTCTGTCAGCAGCGCGCCAGTCCCGCAGCCGACTTCCAGGATGCGGCGGGCGCGACTTAAGTCAATTTCATCGAAAATGTAATTGCGTAGTTGGCGCGTCCAATTCGCTTGCTGGAGGAAACGTGCGTGCCAGTCCATTGTCTATCGTCCGTCGTCGGTCGTCCGTCCCGCCCAACTCAACACGAACGCCACCTGCTCCTCCGTCTCTGGCGCATGTGGGAAAAAAGTAAATTGCGCGGAGGTCTGATAGAGTTCGTTCAGGCGCACTAAGGCTGCCTTGCCGTCCAGCCCCTGATGTACCAGGTAACAGGCGACAATTGTGCCGGTTCGCCCGATGCCGCCCCAGCAATGCAGGTACACTTTGCACCCTTGAACAGTGGCCGACTCTATGGCTTCCAGGATGGCGATCAGCGTCCCGGAAGATGGCAGGCCTCTATCTGGGATGGGGAAGCGGTGGTAGTGGATGCGGCGGTTGTAATAACCCGCTTCTTCCATCAAAATGGGCAGGTAAGAAGGGAGTTCGCCTTCGACCGTCAGGTCGAAGAAAGTATCGAAACCGGCGTTGAGGAAAGCGGTCAGGCGCTGGTGGGACTGCGCTTCGTCACGGCTGCCGGCGTATTCTCCGGCCAGGAACTGGCCCGGCACGACCCAGTAGGAATCGGGGATGGGGCGGTCAACATCTGTCATTTGAGGTCGCGTGCCATTACATTCATCATAGGGCGGGAATCCCTTCCCGCCAGGAAAAAGCCGGATAGTTCAGCAATTCAACCACGATTTCAACCGAGTCGCGCACCAGGTTGGGGCAAACACTGTTGAACACACCCTTCGCGCGCGCTTCGAGCAACCCTGCGGGCGATGAGAGGTCGCAGCCGATCAACTCGCGGCAGAGCAGCGCGCCGTGGCGCTGCTCGAAGCGGCGCAGAAAATCGCGGGCGAGGGCATAGGTTTCATCCTTGCCGTCGGGCGTGGTGTAGCCTGCTTTCAGGCCGATGACCATCAGCCCACCGGTCAGCGCGCCGCAGGTCCCGCCGGTGCGCGCCATCCCGCCGCCGAATGGCGCGGCAATTTTCAAAGCAGTTTCATCGGGTAGTCCGAACTCGGACGCAAAGGCCGTGAACACGGCCTGCGATCAGGCAAAGCCGGCCTGAAAGCGAGCGAGGGCGGTATCAATGGGTTTTGTCACGGTATTCTCCTTGCTTCTTTTTGTGTTTGACCAGCAGTTGAACTGCTGGTCAAACATCGTAAGGTCAAGTGATGTGGGGCGAATTACTAATTCGCCGGATCGCGGCGAACGCCGTTCGCTCCTACTCTTGCAAACTCGCGAAGAACTCAATCATCTTCTCAAAAACGTAATCACCCTCGGCCAGGTCGCGGTTCACCGTCAGGTGGTTTTTATCGGGGGCGTGGAACAACTCTGCCGACACACCGGCGTTCTGCAATGCTTGCGCGAGCGCCTCTGCCTGAGTTTGCGCTTCCTCGCGGGCGCCGGCATAGATTAGCAGGAACGGCGGGATGCTTTTACCAGCCTCAACGTGATACAGCGGCGAGGCATCCGCCCAGACCTGGGGATCGTTGCCGAAGGCCTGCTCGTACATCTCCTCGACGCCGCGAAACGGCGAATCAATGCGGTTGGGGATATCGTATCCGGCGCCATCCAGCGGGATCACGCCCTTGATGATGCTCAGATCAAGCCCGTAGGCTTGCAGGCGGAGTTCATCGGTCGCGACCAGCGCGACGAGATGTGCGCCGGCGGAATGGCCGAGCAGGAAGAGCATCTCGGGATTCCCGCCGTAGGAGGCGATGTGGTTATACATACAGGCAACCGCCGCGGCCACGTCCTGCACGTGGACGGGGTGTATCACCGCCGGGGAAAGCCGGTAGTCCACGCTGACGAAGACGTAGCCGGCAGCGTTGAACGCCGCCGGCTTTGAATCCACACCGCTTTTATCACCGGTGGACCAGCCGCCGCCGTGCACGAAGATAAGCACCGGCGCGTTCGCCGCGCCGGCGGGGACGTAAATATCTAACGTGTTCAGTTGGGGGTCGGCCTCTGGGGAATCGAGGTAAACGACGTCTTTGTATACTGCCTGTTCCTGCGACGCGGGAGTCTGCGCTGCGGGTGTGGTGAAGCGGCAGGCGAGGAGGGTGATGAGGATGGTAATGAAGAGAATGCGATTAATGGGTTTCATAGGAACGGTAGGGCAGGTTTCTTCTAATGTTCGTCCAGCAGTTGAACTGCTGGACGAACGCTTCGGACAAGCGCAGCGGGCCAGGAAAACCGCCTTACTGTGGATGATAAATTGTCTCCCACTCATCGCGCAGGAAATTGCCCAGCACCTTATCGGCCATGCCCTGGGCAGGGAGCACATCGCCATCCGGCTCGACGTAGAGCCAGGCCTTGCCCGCGCCTTCGGGAATGTTATCTTCGGCGGTTTCGAAGGCCACCGGATTATCCACAGAATATGGCACGGGAAGGTCGAAAGCCAGGGAGAGACCGAGTTCGGCGGCGCGGTCGCGGAGAGGGTGGAGGGTGGGGTGTAGAGCGACATCAGAGGCGCTCAACGAGAGGCTCTTCACATTCAACGCAGCCAGTTTTCCAAGTGTTTTCTCCGCGTTCTTGGCGTTCTCTGCGGTTAAAGTTAAGTGTACGGTGGTGAACAAATCCTCCGGCATGATCGTTTTCAGCGCTTTCCAGGAGGCCGCCTTCTCCGGCTGGAGGATGAAGAGCAAATGGTCGAGGCCGGTTTGGAGCAGCAATTGGAGGTATTTTTTATCGGCCAGTTTCAGGCCATCCGAAAGCAGGCCACAGACCTGGCCGTTCTTTTCGGCGTGGGCGATCAGGGCGGGTAAATCCTCGCGCAGGGTCGGCTCGCCGCCGGTGAATGTGACGTGCGGGATGCCGGCGCGCCAGGCAATATCCAGGATGTGCTGC
>JBDRTP010000377.1:0-2489 GCA_043823965.1 Chloroflexota bacterium | reverse complement strand
TTTGCGCCGGTAGCCCTTCAACAGCTCCGTACGACTCTCGAAGACCCATCGCCTGCGCAGCGCGCCCTGGACGAGCGGGTGCAGCCGGTACGAGAGTCCGAGCGTCCGGACCAGACGCATGGCGGCGATCATGGCTGGCGGAAAAAGCACCGGGTCAATCAAGACGAGGGCGCGGAAGCGTTCCGGCTGGCGCAGCGCAGCGCGCAGGGTGACGATCCCGCCCAGCGAGTGACCGACGCCGATGACCGGGCCGGGATCCTGTTCGTCGAGGAAGCGGAATAGATCGTCGCTGAGGGGATGCCAGTCGTTAATCGAATCAGGCTGAACGTCCGGCCAGAGCGGACGCTGGTGCATGGCGATAACGTGGTAATGTGCAGAAAGTCCCGTCAGCAGCGGGCGGTAACATTCCGGCGGGTAGCCATTGGCATGGGCGAAGTGGAGCGGCGGGCCGTCGCCGTTGAGGTCAATGAAAGGGATCAATCAAAGTTCCTCACCACGAAGGTTTTCTTTGTGTCCTTCGTGGTTAATAATTTCCGTAGTCCACCGCTGCGCTCGGGCGCGGCTTTACTTGCAATCGCTTATGTACCTCCGGCCCCAGTTTTTGCCAGTATTCATGCCTATCTTTCACGCCATAGACCCACTCGTCAAGATACGCTCTGACGGTCTGCGGGTCGGCGGAAATCTTATCCCATTCGAGATAAAACTCGTTGTCGCGGTCGTAACAACCCTGCGCGTAGGAGGGATGCGAGGCATACGGGAGATGGCAAACCGCGCTGACGATGAATCCGGGGATCAGCGTGCGGTTCGGATCCGAGCGGATGACGGTCTCGTCCACGATCTCCTCCGCGGTCAGGATGACTTTTTTCGCGGCGAAGGCGGACTCTTTCTGTTCGCCGATGATGCCCCACAAATGGGCGTTGCCGTCCCTGTCGGCGCGTTGCACGTGGACGATAGCCACGTCTGGGTTGAGGGCCGGGACGACGATCACCTCTTTGCCCGAGTATGGGTCGGTGACGCGCTGGATAAGCGGGTTGACCCGCTCGAGGTCAGTCGCGCCGGTCTGGTTCATCGGCATGAAGGGCAGACCGGCCGCGCCGGCCTGCAGGCGCGAGATCATGCCGAAATGGGAATATTCCTCCCAATCCAGCCGCCCGGCCTCGATCTCGGCGCGCACGATGCGCAGTGAGCCGACGCCGGGGTTGCCCATATATGAAAAGATCACCTTGCGGGCGCAGCCGGCGGCAACCATCTGGTCGTAGATCAGGTCGGGGGTGGCGCGCGCCAGCGTCAGGTCGCGTTTGCGCTGGCGGATGATCTCGTGCCCGGCGGCGAAGGGGATCAGGTGCGTGAATCCAGCGGCGTAGAACGTATCACCGTCTAGTACATATATCGAAATGGCTTCGGAAAGGGGGATTAATTTTGTCATTTGCGCAGCATCTACTCGGTCGGGAAGCTCGTCGTTGGTGGAGGATGAAAATATTAACGTTTTGATTTTTCCTGCTTGTCTTTGCCTTTGCCGCGTAGTTTGCCCAGGATGCGAAAACGCCCACCCTGCACAGCACCTTCTTGATCGGCGCGTTTGGCGCGGCGGCGGAGGATAAACCCCAAAAATAGGGCGATCAGGCTGAAAAAGAGAATCCCGAATTGGGGTACATTACCCTGGATCGAGCCGATGAATATCATCATCAGCCCGGCGCCTACCAGGATGAAGAAATTTCCGATGCGTGGAAGGAGTTCTGGTTGCTGATCCATAGCGCGGCATCCAGCCGCAAGCAAGGCATTTACCGCAGAGATCGCAGAGTTCGCGGAGAAAACACAGGAAAAACTCTGCGCTCTCCGCGCCTGCCCTGAGCCTGCCGAAGGGTGCTCTCCCGAAGGACACACCTGCACTTGCTACAAGTGTCGGGACGATGTGCAGTGAAAAGATTTGCGCGATCAAGGCAAATGTTGAGCGGTAATTTTATAGAGTGAGTTACTTGACGAGCGTGTGAATCTGCTCGTGCATATACAGCGGCAGGTAGTAATAACCGCCGGCATTCTTGCCGCTCGAGCCGGAGGCCTTCCAGCCGCCAAAGGGCTGGAAGCCGGGCCATGCGCCCGTCGTCGCGCCCTGCGGACGGTTGGCATAGCTGACGCCGGACTGGATGTTATCGAAAAACCAGGTTACTTCCTCTTCCGAGCCATAGAATCCTGCCGTCAGGCCGTAATCAACCTCGTTGGCGTGTTTCATCGCCTCGTCCAGGTTCTCGACTTTGGCAATGGTCGTGATCGGCAGGAACATCTCATGCTTCCACAAGCGGTGGTCGAGCGGCAGGTCAGTGGCGAAAGTCGGCTCGCAGAAATATCCCTTGCGGTAAATGTCGCCTCTCAAAATGTGACCGCCGGTCAGGAATTTGCCGCCGGATCGTGAAATCTCAGCGGTAAAGTTCTTGAAGTCATTGTAGGAATTCTTGTTGATGACCGGGCCCAAATAGACCTGGCGCTCGGTC
>JBDRTP010000376.1:0-10987 GCA_043823965.1 Chloroflexota bacterium | reverse complement strand
GGCGACGATGCCGCCGTGCAAGACACCGGGATAGCCTTGAAAGTGCTCGGGGGCGGTATAGTCCGCCGTCACTTCTCCGGGGCCTGTCTCATAGAATTTCAGGTGCAGGCCGATGGGGTTTTCGATGCCGCAGACGAAACATCGAAGTGAGTTGGGTTGTTTGTTCATATTGTGTTTTATTATCTCCCCGGCGGGGCAAATAGTTCCGCCAGCCGGCGCGCGCCATCCTGATTCGTAACCGCCAGAACCTCATCCTCCGGTTTAAAGACCGTGGTGCCGCTTGGCACGATGACTTTCCCGCCGCGAATAATGGCTGCAATGACACATTGATCGGGCAGTCCCAAATCCTTGATGGCAATGCCCAGTGCCTTTGCCCCGGCGGGGATTTTCTCTTCCACCAGCGAATAGCGCCCGCGGCGCAGTTTGAGCAAGGTCATCATATCGCCCAGCGACATCTCTTCCTGGATCAAATGCGCCAGCACGTTGGCCTGGTTGAGGGCCACGTCCACGTGAAAGTTTTCATTGAAAAGCCAGGCGTTGCGCGGATTGTTGACGCGCGCAATGATGCGTGGCACCTTGAACATCTCGTGGGCGATAAAACACAGCACGAGATTATTGGCATCGGTGTCCATTGTCGCTGCCAGCACCTGTGCCTCGCGGATTCCGGCGCGCTCCAGCACGGCTGGATCAATCGGCGAGCCTTCGTAGATGACCTCGGTCGGCAGTTCGCGGTGCAGCCGCGTCAGAAGTTCACGCCGATGCTCGATCAGCCGCACCTGTTGATTCTCGACCAGCAAAAGCGAGGCCAGCTGCGCCCCGGTTCGTCCGCCGCCAGCAATAATCACGAACATGGTTGCGCCTCCTTTCCGGTCAGGCAGGCGCGTAAAGCGGCAATGCCCTTTGCAGTTGCGCTGACATTCAGTAGATCCCCGCTCTCCAGCACGGTTTCCGGCGTGGGCAGCGATGAATGTCCGGCGCGGGTCAGCGCCACCGGCAGACAGGCGTCAAGATTGCCCAGCAGTTCGCTCATTTTGCGACCGCTCCAGTTTTCAGGAACAACCATTTCGTAAACTTCCACTTCGCCGTTGCCGGCCGAGAAGACTGTTCGCAGGGAAGCGTCGCCGAGCAGTTCTTCGATACGCTGCACACCCCAGGCGGTGGAACTTACGATTTGAAAACCAAACGCCTCGAGCACGCTGCGCAATTTCGGATCATAGTTGCGCACCACTACGTTTGGGACTTTATATACTGTCCGCGCAATGTGGGCGACCACGGCATTGAGCGTATCCGAATTGGTCACGGCGGCCAGGCCGTCAGCCTTGTTGATACCGGCACGCTCCAACACCTCCTTCGCGAGCGCCTCGCCTTCCACCGTCCGGCCGCGGAAATCTGGATCGAGCCGCTCAAAGGACTGGGGGACATTATCCACAATGGTCACATGTTGACCCTGCTGGCACAGGCGGAAGGCCAATTCAGCGCCGATGCGTCCGCATCCAACGACAATCACATTCATAAGTACTCTCTCCTTGACAATCCCCGGTCATGGCACCTGGTATGGCACATCCGTGATGATGATTCCGAGCCGGGATAATAATTCCTTGCGTAGCAGGTTGGCCGTATTGGTATGCAGTAAATTATGCCACGCTTTCGAGGGTATAAACTGCGGCACCACAATTGTAATCGTTTCATCCGGCTGGCGGTGGATCAAGATTTCCTCGACGTATTCCAACAATGGCTCGATGAACAGGCGGTAGGGTGAATCCAGAATGACCAGCCGCACGCCCTCACCCCAGGTTTCCCATTTCTGGCGCACCTTTACCGCCTCATCCGGGTCAATCGAAACATGGACAGCGGTGATGTCGTCTGAAAGCCGCCGGGCGTAGCGCAGGGCTTCGAGCGAACCCTGATGTACACCGCTCAACGGCAGGATGACGCGGTGCCGCGTGGCGCGTGGCGCTGCGCCAGCAAAAACCTCGAGTGAAAGCCGGTTGGCCAGCGAATGGTAGTGACGATGAATGAGAGAAAACAGGAAAACAAGAAGTGGGATGAGAATCAGCACCATCCAGGCGCCATCCAGGAATTTTGTCACCGCGAAAATCAGTATGACCACCGTCGTGCAGATCGCGCCGAAGCCATTGGCGGCCATTTTTATCTGCCAGTTACGGTCAAAGCGCAATGTGGAACCGCGTTCGGCAAGCTCCTGGCCGGGTTTCAGGTGGCCGATCTTCCACCAACGGTGCGTCATGCCAGCCTGTGAAAGCGTGAAAGAAGTGAACACACCGATGGCATACAGCGGAATAAGCCGGTTGACGCTGGCCTGGAAGATTATTATCAATACTGAGGCTATTAGCGCCAGCGTGAGGATGCCATAGGAATAAACCAATCTGCTGCCACGAAAAGTCATCTGGCGCGGCAGGAAGCCATCTTTGGCCGCAATGGCGCTCAGGCGGGGAAAACCGGCAAAGGCGGTATTGGCTGCCAAAATAAGTATGACTGTCGTTGCCCAAATAACCAACTGGTACATCAGACCGCGTCCATTCATTACGGTGCGCGCCAGTTGCGAAATCACTGTCTCGGTCTCGGAAGGTACCGCGCCGATATGTCCGGTCAGGTACGAGATGCCCATGAAGAGTGAACCCAGAATAAATGCCATCCAAATGAGTGTAATCCCCGCGTTACGGCTGCGCGGCTCCTTGAAGGCAGGGATGCCGTTGGAAATAGCCTCTATACCGGTCAAGGCCGCCGTACCACTGGAGAAAGCGTGCAGGAGCAGGAATGGTGTAATGGCAACTACGCTGATTGCGACATCCATACTGGGTGGGGACTCTACCATGCCCAAGCTGCCGCTGAAATACCGAAATAACCCCACGCCGAGCGTCAGGTACAGCATCGCGACAAAAAAATAAGATGGAAAGGCGAATACCGCCCCGGATTCCCGGACGCCGCGCAAGTTCATCAGCATAATGCCGAAGACGGCAATTACAGAAATCAGAACACGAAATTCAATCAGTTCGGGATATGCCGAAACAATTTGCGCCACACCCGCGGATACCGAAACAGATACCGTCAATATGTAATCGGTCAGCAGCGAAGCTCCGGCGATAAGCGATGGCAATTTACCCATATTGTCGCGTGCGACGATATAAGCCCCACCGCCATCCGGATAGGCATGGATAATTTGTTCATAGGATATGGAAACAATGGCAAGCAGGATGACGATTACAATGGAAATTGGGAAGACATAGCCAAAAGCCATCGTCCCGGCGGCAGCCAGGATGAAGAGGATTTCCTGCGTGGCATAGGCCGTGGAGGATAGCGCATCCGAGGCGAAGATCGCCAGGCCGGTGAATTTGCCGATGGTCTGGTGCGGAGCATCCGCGGTGGTCAGAGGGCGGCCAAAGAGCCAGTGGTGCCAGGTGCGCGGCGGTACGTAGTCGGTGGCGCGATGGATTATTGGGTGGCCGTTATCTACTTCAGGCAGCATGGTTTTACTCGCAATATAATAGCCCTCGCTGGGCGAGAGGCGAGGGCTATTATATTACGGATTCAACTTTTGTTACGTAAACGTATCAACCAGTAGTTTCACATTTCCTCCGACCGGATACAGGATCGGGCAGGTACAGCCGCGCTTGACGTATTCCTGCACCTTGGCGCGGGCTTCATCCGGTGTTCCCGAAGCTGTGATGCACAGAACCAGATCATCCGGGACGAGATGCCTGGCCTGGTTGATCTGCTCTTTGGTCGCCGGCCAGCCGAGAATTGACTGAATTTCAGCTATCACTTCCTGGGAAACACCCGAAGCTTTGGCAATGTGCGGCTGCTGGGCGAGATACTGGCAGAGCAGCATTTTGGTTGTCTCGATGGCCTTATCGTGGTCATGGTCTACCGAGCAGACGATCAGTTGGGGGCGATCGAGGTCATCCAGCCTGCGCCCAGCTTTCTTTGCGCCATTTTCGAGCAGTTCGAGTGCCCGGTCGTTGTATTCTGGCGGGACGCAGTAATTGAGCACCACGCCATCCGCAATTTCGCCGGTCAGTTCCATCATCTGGTCGCCGGTCGCGCCGATCATGATTGGCACCTGGCGCGGCTCGCGGCGGCCATGCACCACGTCCAGTTCGATGCCGTCCACGTGGATAAACTCGCCGTGGAAGGTAACGCGCTGCATGGCCAGCAATCGGCGCAGGACAAGCACGGTCTCTTTCATCGCTGTCAGCGGCTTCTTGCGCTGGATGCCGACGTTACGCGCCAGCGGGTCCCACCACGCGCCGATGCCGCAGATGATGCGGTTCGGGGCCAAATCATCGAGCGTCAAGAAGGTGGACGCCAGCAGGCCGATGTTGCGCGTCCAGTTGTTGATCACGCCCGAGCCGACCTTGATTTTTTCGGTCACCGCGGCGTAAGCGGCCATTGGGACGATGGCATCCCGCACCAGGCGCGATTCGGCCTGCCAGACGGCCTCGAAACCGTGCTGTTCGGCGTAGCGGACGTAATCCAATCCGTCCCGTAAATCGTGCGAATCTTGAAGATAAAGGGCAACACGCTCTTTCATGAGAACCTCCGTTAACGAATTTTCATCCCTTCCAGCCCATCCATCAAGGCCAGGTCTTCGGGTAAATCCAAATCCAGTTCCAAAGATGGCAGGGTGACGATTTCCAGCCGCGCCCCGGCCTGGTGGACGCTTTGGCAGTGTCGCTGGTAAGACCCGGGGCCGAAGGCGTATTCGATCAGGCCGGCCGGATTAATGTACAACCCGTTCGTTCCCTCCTCGCGCCGGTCGGGAGCGATGACGACCACCGGCGGTTCATTACCCCGCTCGAGCATGGCGTAAATATCAGAAGGTGCGATCAGGGGCAGATCGGCCGGTAAGATGAGCACGCCATGAGCGCTGTGGGCTTGCGCCACGATGGTCGCCCGTTTCAGCGCCATGTTCAGATGCGGAGCGCCGTTTTCTAACACGGTCCGGGCGCCCCGCTCTCGGGCTATTGCCAGCGTTGCCGGGTCGCGGCTGACGACTAGAGTATGTTCGATCTCCGGTAATTCTCCTAGCGTTTGGAGGATATGTTCCAGCAAACGACGGTTGAGGTGGGCGCGTTCGTCGTCGGTCAACGCGCCTGCCAGCCGGGATTTGCCGCGCCGGAGTGGTTTGACAGGGACAATTGCCCAAATGGTCATTTCAATCTCTGGATGAAGTTTAGCACATCTTCGGCCAAACGGCATTGGTCAGAGGCTGTTTTCATCAGCGTATTTGCGACATGCGTTTGCACGTTTAAATTTTGCACGTCAGGAACGAGAGCGACATCTATATCATCAAGGACGAATCCGGTTAGCAGATTTTTGTAATGTGCAGCGACGGCCAGTGCTGAGGGCGGGATGCCCAGTTCGGCGTACATCTTCGCAGCCGGACCCTTGACCGTTTGGCCGCCGATGATAGGGGAGACGGCAACGACAGGAATTAGGGAATAGGGATTAGGAATTAGGGAATAAGAACCAGGGGCTGTGAAAACTTCCTTATTCCTAATTCCTAATTTACTAATCACTTCAAGAATCGGGTCAATGCTTACCCAGGGATTGGATGGGCAAATGATAATTGCATCGGCTGCTTCAATGGCTTCCAGTACACCTCGGGCGGGTTTTGCATCTTGGATGCCCTTGAACCTGAATCCTTTGACTCGCGGCTCACACTTACGTTGGACGAAATATTCCTGGAAGGGCAATTCGCCGTATTCGAGCGTGTCCACGATGGTGCGGATGGGGTCATCGCTCATTGGCAGGATGGCCGGTTTTACACCCCAGGCGCGGCAGAATTCGCGCGTGATCCGGCTGAGACTCTGGCCCTCACGCAGGCGGTGGGTGCGTTCGATGTGGGTGGCAAGATCTTTATCGCCCAGCCGGAACCAATTTTCGCCGCCAAGTTTTTCGATATTTTCCAGCGCATGATAGGTTTCTTCTGCACGCCCCCAGCCGGTCGCTGGGTTTGCCAATCCGGCCAGGGTGTAGCAGACCGTATCCAAATCCGGGCAGATGTACAGGCCGAGATGCTCGAAGTCGTCGCCGGTGTTGACGATGACGGTCAGGTTTTCAGTGGATAAAACTTGGGCGAGGCCGTCGGCCAGTTTTGCGCCGCCGACGCCGCCGGCGAGGGCAACTACTTTGAGACCGTGGACGGTGGACTGTGGACGGAGGACGGTAGACGGAGGACGGTGGACTGCGTTAGATTTCGTCCACATCATATGTTGCTTGTTCTTCTTTGATCACGTTGTCCGATGTAGAAAGCGCCTTGCGGAAAGCGTGCAGCCTCTTTGCCAGAGTTTGAGCCTCGTTATCTACCTTGTCGAGAATGAGGTCGCCGGTTAGATACTTTCTACGTTTGATAATTCGCTGACAGGCAACCGTCTCGATCAATGAGCGAATAGCCATGCCGAGAAAACGTTTTTGCTCTGCGTCGGATTGGCCGGTAGATCCTTCTGCAATATTCAGGGCGATCGAAGTTGCAGCGCGGGTGACTTGTGACTTGATGTTGAAATCCTCACTCTTGGGTAGTTTATCCGCCAACTCATATATCAGGTCAATATAGTTCAAGGCCAGTTGCCAGACTTCAAGATTCTCAAATTTGAAAGGCACTATAACCTCCTGCGACGAATACGGTCTATCGTCCACCGTCTACCGTCCATAGTAACGAATGACATCCTGTAAAGCCTTCCTCTCCGGCACTTCCGGTTGCTCCGCAGGCTGGCCAATGAATACCATACCCTGCGGCTCCCATTCAGAGGGCAGGTCGAGGGCGGCGCGGGTCTCTTGCGGGGCGAAGAGCGGCCAGCAGATCCACGTCGCGCCGAGACCCTCGGCGTGGGCGGCGAGGAGTAGTTGCAGCCCGGCGATGGCGACGGATTGCACGCCCATGATCGCCTCGGCCTGCTGGCGGACAATGTCCGGCTGCGGCCTGACTTGGGTCACATCGCGGCACAGGACGATGATCAGCGGCGCTTCGTTCGTGCGGCGGAGGGTGCGCTCCACGCGCGCTTGTACCTCAGCCGCTGGCGTGCCGTCTGTGCTCATGTCGGCGCGGAAGCGAGCGCTGATGGCTTCGGCCAGGCGGGTTTTTATTTCAGGCGTGGTTATCACCACAAATCGCCACGGCTGTTTGTTGTGGGCGGAAGGGGCGTAGGTCGCAGTTTCGAGGACGAGCTCGATAACGGCGGCCGGCACCGGGTCCGGTTTGAAGCGGCGGATGGAGCGGCGTGTCCGCAAGAAATCGTGAAAATCAGCCCTCAATTGTCTGCCGGCCATCATCCGTGAGCGTCCACTTTTTCGACCTGGATTTTGTATGTAACGCGTATCTCGCCTGGCTTACGATACGGGTATTCGGGGACGCCTTGATATTTGAAGGCCAGCGCGTCAATGTGAGCGTCGGCGCCTGCCGCGGTGAACTCGATCACCTTGCCGTGAATTTGAAGATACCGGTACGGGTTGGCGGGGTCGGCGATGCACAATGCGACGGTGGGGCGGGCGCGCATGTTGCGGTCTTTGATGCGCCCCTCGGCCGAGTTGATCAAGATGTGCTCCCCGTCCGTGTTGAACCAGACGGGAGTGACCTGAGGCGAACCATCTGCCATCAGGGTCGCCAGGTAGACAAAGGCGCGGGTTTCGTCGGTCAGCAGGTCATGATGGGATTTGGGAATGGTATTCATTCGGTCTCCTTAAAACCAGGATTCATTTCTCATCTGAACAAGTCCTGCTCTCTCGGACGCAGTAATTCGCTCAACGACCCCTCGCGCAGCGGATAGGGGAAGCCGCGCACGTGGACGACCGGCGTCCCTTCGGCAGCCTGACCCATGACGAGCGAGGCGGCGGCGGCCAATTCGTCCGCGACGGCGATCAGGGTGATGCGTAAAATATACCCAAAGAGGTCGGTATTGCCGCGCATGTCTACCAGACCGGGCAAGCCGGAGAGTCCGATGCAGGTACCAACGATACCCAGCCGCCAGGCGCGGCCATGCGAATCGATGATCATCACGCCCAGGCGTTTACCGGTGGCGGCTTCTAGTTTGCGGCGGATTTCGGCAGCGGATTTATCCGGGTTTTCAGGCAGGAGCAACACCCAGTCTTCAGCCCTCGCCCCCGGCGCCTCTGCCAGGGGGAGAGGGGAGTCCTCCGAAGGAAGAGGGGGATTCACATTGGAATGGTCAATCCCGGCGTTGGCACAGACGAAGCCCAACTTATGCTCGACGATGATCGTCCCGGGGCGGACGCGCAGGATTTCACGGCTCTCTTGAAGGATGAGTTCAACCTGGCGAGGATCTTTATCGCTGCGCGTAGCCATTTCAATAGCTTTCATGGAGGGCGAAACAGTTACTAAATTGATCCATCGGCCTTCAGATTTTGAGACGATCTTTTGCGCCAGGGCCAGGATGTCTCCATCTTCAAGTTTAATCTGAGATTTGGACAAACCGGCAAGAATAATATCCGCCAGGTCGTCGCCGGGGCGGATGAGGGGGATGCCTGGCAAAGGTGTCAAAGTGAGTGTCATGGGTGCCGGAGGCGGAGTGCGAAGTGAAAGGCGAGGAGAGTCAAAGTGACGAGTTCACTCGCCTGTCTTTCGATCAGCGGGGATGTAAGTGTACCCCCATATTGCTTATTGATCCCGATCAGCCTAACCATTCGACCATCACTATCTGTTCCACAGATTCGAATTCCGGATCGCCGGTCAGAATGATTGCATTTTCACGCAGGGCAGCAGCCACTGCGAAGGCATCGGCATACGAGAGCGCGTGGTTGGCTTTGATATGCGCCGCGTCCAGCACCAAGTCACGTGTGGCGTCCAGCAACTTCAACGGCAGGGTTTCCACCAGCGCCAGCACGCTATGAACCATTGTCAGTCCGCGCCGCCGCTCGGTCAGGTAAAGCACTTCGCCCAGGTTGACCATACACATCACGGTACGGCACTTATGTTTTTCGGCCAGCGCCAGCGCTTCCTGCACGCGTTCTTTGCCAGGCTCGTCGTTCAGATATGCCAGCAAGGCATAACTATCCAGCAGGTAGACTGGCTCGTCAGGATTCACGCTCGCGTTCCTTGCGGTGCTCTTCCACAATGGCCTGGGTGAGCGAATCGTCCCCCTTCAATAAGCCCGCACCGTTTTTTACCGGGTCTTTAAAGACAGGCACGATCGCCAGCACCCCGCCGTAATCCACCACGTGCAAATTAGCGCCGGGTTTTAGCGCATATTTTTCCCGCAATGCTGCCGGGATAACCACCCAGCCCTTTTGAGAAAGTTTGACATCCATTCTTACCTCGTTTGAGTAGTGTCATTATGTTATACATGACGTGTATAAAGTATAACACTTTTCTTCCCCTTCGTTACCATCTCAACACTACGACCGTGCCACTCCCGTAATCTTGATGCCCGCGTGCGTGCCGCCATACTGCTTGTTGATGCCGATCAACACGCTCGTCAATCCCTCGACCACCACCGAATTCTCGAGCGGCCCGGCATCCCAGCCGGTCAGACCAGCCGCCGCGACCAGTTTGAGCACTTCAAGGCGGGTCTCTTTGCTCGTGCCGCAGACCAGCACATCGCAATAGATTTCTTCGTCGTGCAGCAGGTGTTCGTGGGAGATATTCTGGAAGGCGGCGACCACTTCCACGCCCTCGCCGAGGATCTCACGTGCTTCCTGCGCCGCGCTGCCTGCCGCGGGCATCTGGACGGTGGTCACTTTTGGAGGGACAAGGGGAACGGTCACATCTACCAGGATTTTTCCTTGCAGGGCTGATTTCACATTTTCAAGCGTTGCGCGGTGGGCGGCGTATGGGACGGTTAGAACGATAATATCGGCTTTTAGTGCAGCATCAGGATTACTCATGCCTTGGATGGGATAGGAAGATGTCGAAGTGTCAAGTGTCGGGGAGGCGGCGAGGAGGGTTTTTAGCTCTTGTGCGGCGGCCTGGGCTTTTTCGGGTGCGCGCGAGCCGATGAGAATGCGGTAGCCAGCTTTAGCCCAGCGATAGGCAAGTCCTTTGCCTTCTTTGCCGGTGCCGCCGAGGACGGCGATTGTCATGAGCAAATCTGTCATTTTTCCTCGTTGAATTTGCAGTGCAAGATATTATCCTGCGCTACTTGAATTATCTTGGTAACGTTTCCAGGTTTTTGTTGCCAATTCCCTGGCTTTGCCTGCTATTTCTTTTTCATCCAGCGTGAGAAGCTGACGGTCTTTCATCAAGATTTTCCCGCTGACGATGGTGGTCGTCACCATGCTCTCGCGGAAACCAAAAAGAATGTGCCAGGGCAAATTCTCAGGGGATAAGGGAGTAGGGGATAGGTAATCTACGAAAATGAGGTCAGCGACCGCCCCTGGTGTGATGACGCCGATGGGGGCTTCGGGGAAATACAGGCTTGCCAGCGCGGCGTTGTTATAGACCGCCATCTCGACGACGGTGTTGCCGTTCATGCGGCGCGGATCGCCGTGATGCGATTTATGCAGCAGGTAGGCCGCCTTCCACTCCTCCCACATGGCGTTTGAGAAGCCATCGTTGCCCAGGCAGACTTTGATGCCCATCGCCAGCATTTCTTCGACGGGCGAGACGCCAACCGCATTGTTCATGTTCGAGCGCGGCTGGTGTGTGACCCATGTGCCGCTGGCGGCAATTTGCTGCTTTTCGAGGTCATCCAGATGGACGGCGTGTGCGGCGATGCTTTTGGGGCCGAGGATGCCATGTTCGTTCAGCCAGTCCACCGGAAAGGCTACCCCGGTATTGTTTTCAAACATGGCATAGCCATCATCGGTGGATTCGGCGACGTGGATGTGGAAGCCTGTCCCTTCAGGCGCGACGGCGCGGCAGGCTTCGAGGGTCTTATTCGAGAGCGTCAGCGGAGCGTGTAGACCGAACATCGCGGCAACCAGCGCCTGCCGCCTGCCGCCTGCCTCCTGCTTACTGCCCACTGAAAACTGATCACTGAACACTGAACACTTCTCGATAAAGCGTACGTTTTCT
>JBDRTP010000375.1:0-7450 GCA_043823965.1 Chloroflexota bacterium | reverse complement strand
CGCAGACCCCGCCGATTACGAGAAGGTCAAGGGGGCGTATGTGATTGACCCCGAAATCATGAAAGCTGCCAAGAAAGAGATGATTGTGATGCACCCGCTGCCGCGCGTCGGCGAGATCAGCGTGGACTTCGACGATGACCCAAGAGCGGCTTACTTTAGACAAATGGAGTACGGTTTATATGTAAGAATGGCCTTACTCGCTATGGTTCTTGGTAAAGCGTAAACAAGGAAACACGTAAACAGGTACACAGGTAAACACGTGTCTACTTGTGTACTTGTTTACCTGTATACTATCCCCATGGAAACCTTTTTCGCCTTCCTCGAAAAGCGTGTGGATGATTCGTCGTCCCTCCTCTGCGTTGGACTCGACCCGCATGTGAGCGACTTGAAAGAACCCACTGTCGCTTCGGCTCTGACCTTCTGTCTGAATCTCGTTAAACAGACATCTCTCTACGCTGCGGCGTTCAAACCCAACGCCGCCTTCTTTGAGCAATTCGGCGCGGAGGGCTGGACAGCGCTCAAGCAGGTGATTGACGCCATCGCCGAGGAATCAGCGCGTCTCGGTTCGATGATTCCCGTCATTCTGGATGCCAAGCGCGGCGACATCGTTCCCACAGCGGAGGCGTATGCCAAATCCGCGTTTGAGCATCTCGGCGCGCACGCTATCACGCTCTCACCCTATCTCGGCAAGGACTCGATTGACCCGTTCCTGGCCTACAAGGAAAAGGGCGTATTTTTGCTGTGCAAGACGTCCAACCCGGGAGCGGGTGACTTGCAGGATTTGCATGTCCAGACTTCCGAAGTCTCTGAGACTTCGGAAGTCTATGTGCCGCTGTACATTCACGTGGCGAAACTCGCCCAACAATGGAATACCCGCAACAACATCGGCCTCGTCGTCGGCGCGACGCAACCCGAGGCGCTGGCGCGCGTCCGCGCGGTGGTGCCGGATTTGTGGTTTCTGGCTCCCGGCATCGGCGCGCAGGGCGGTGATTTGGAGACGGCGCTCAAGGCAGGTCTACGCAAGGATGGTAAGGGCATGTTGATTCCCGTCTCACGCGGCATCTCACGTGCGGCGAGTCCCTCCAAAGTGGCGGCGGAACTGCAGGATGAGATGGTCAACATTCAATATCAGCTGAGTAGAAAGAAGAGAGTAGAGAGAAGTAAAACCACCAAGTCCTATTCTCTAATCTCTACTCTCGCCGATGGCCTGCTCGAAGCAGGCTGCATCAAATTCGGGGACTTCACCCTGAAATCGGGACTGCAATCGCCGATTTACATTGACCTGCGGCGGATTATCACCTACCCTAAACTGCTGGCGCAAATCGGTGCGGCGTATTTGCCGATTCTCGAAAAACTGAAATTTGACCGTTTGGCAGGTCTACCCTATGCAGCGATTCCCATTGCAACGGCGGTCAGTTTGCAGGGAAACTACCCGATGATTTATCCGCGCAAGGAGGTCAAGACCTACGGCACGAAAGCCGAGATCGAAGGCGAATACCATACGGGTGAGATCGCGCTTGTCATTGACGACCTCGCCACCACCGGCGGGAGCAAGTTCGAGGCGATTGAGAAACTGACCGGTGCAGGCTTGCAGGTCAAGGATGTGGTTGTGTTGGTGGACAGACAATCTGGCGCGAAAGAGTCGCTTGCGGAAGAGGGATTCAATCTCCACGCGGTGCTGACGATTTCCGAGTTGCTGGACTACTGGGAGAAGACGGGCAAAGTCTCGAAGGAACATATTGCCGCGACGCGAGAGTTCCTGAAACGTTCCAACGTGCAAACGATGAACAATGCGGAGGTGCCATGAGCGAGAAACTAACTTTTCGGGCTACCATCGGGAACAAAGGCGGCGGAGGGGCATTTGTCCGCCCTCTCCTCTTCCGCCTCGACCCCGAAACCGCGCATGCCCTTACTCTTTACCTTTTACGTTTTACGAGCGCAGTTCCGCCGGTTAACTGGATATTGGCGAAAGTCTTTTACGCACCGACCAAACCCGTCCATGCTTTCGGGCTGACCTTCAAGAATCCGGTCGGCCTGGCAGCGGGATATGATAAGGATGGCGTCGCCGTGCGGGGATTGGCGGCGCTGGGACTTGGGCATATCGAAATCGGTACGGTCACGCCGAGGCCACAGTCTGGCAACCCCAAGCCGCGCGTGTTTCGTCTGCCCGAAGATGAGGCGGTGATAAATAGAATGGGGTTTCCGAGCAAAGGCGCGGACTTCGTCGCTATGTCATTGCGAGGTGCGCAGCGACGAAGCAATCTCCTGTTAAATGGGACAACCCATGTCGAGCGGGGATTGCCAAAGTGCCACGAAGTGGTACGCCGCCAAAGAACGGCGGCTCGCAATGACATGAAGGTTATTATTGGTGTGAATTTGGGGAAGAATAAAGACACGCCACTCGAAGAAGCCGCCGAAGATTACATCTCACTCATGCGGACATTCGCGCCATTAGCTGATTATCTGGCGATAAATGTCAGTTCGCCGAATACGGTTGGTTTGCGGCGCTTGCAGGGACGCGCGATGCTGGGAAACCTTCTTGGTCAGGTCAACGCGCAACGTGGAACGTGTAACCCGCAACGGCCAATTCTTGTCAAACTCGCCCCAGATTTAACTGATGACGAACTCGACGATGCGCTGGATGTTATCCTGCGCACCGGCATGGACGGCGTCATCGCCACGAATACCACACTGGGGCGCGCTGGGCTGCGGTCAGCGCGTCGGGAAGAAAGCGGCGGGTTAAGCGGCGAACCGCTCAAGGGTCGGAGCGAGGCGGTTTTACGTTCCATCGTGAAAAAATTGGGTGGGCGGATCCCGGTCGTCAGCGTGGGCGGGATTATGAGCCCGCAGGATGCCTGTAAAAGATTAGACCTGGGTGCAACACTCGTCCAGGTCTATACCGGCCTGATTTACGCCGGGCCAGGCTTGATCAGGAAAATTATCCGGGCGGTTTGACCGCCCGGGTGTGTTACTTGGCTGGCCACAGGGCCGGCTTCGGCATCTCGTTGGGCTTGGCGAAGAACTGGAACGGCAGCGGGATAGGCGTGTATTCGGCGCCGGTTCCCAGCGCGCCGAAGGACAAGTAATGTAACTCAATCGGACTGTCCGCGCCGAGACGGATATCCTGGTAGGCAAAGAAGATGGAGCGGCCATCCGGGCTACAGGCCGCGGCACTCAGGGCTAGTGTACCAGCGAGAATGACGAGTTTCCAAAGATGCATGGGTTTCATAATCCTGTCCTGGGGATAATTGTACCCAAGATTTGTGCTCTCCAACGCTGGAAAGGCGAGTGACTGTCAAAGCCGACCCTCTGTTTGTAAATAATCTACACAATATTTACATATCTCATGCTGAGTTATAGCCTACCTTTGGGGAAGTACCCCTGGGCAGATTCGAACTGCCGCATTCGGCTCCGGAGGCCGACGCTCTATCCACTGAGCTACAGGGGCGATGGACAAAATTTTACCACAATAATAATCCAGGCTGTTGCCAAGCCGATAAGCTATTGGCGGGTAAGCCCCCTTCGGGGGCGCTTCGCGAAAACCCGCCCGACGAGGCAAGGCGGGTAGGGCGGGATTCACATCCCGCCGATTACGAGATCTGCGAGTACGGTGCCAGGCGTGCCAACTCGGCGCGCAGCCGTTGGATGGCAGCCGCGTTACCGCCCTCATCTCCCAGGCTGGCATATTGCAGTTTCTTGTGCGCCAGTTCACCGCACAGTTGATAAAAACGCGCGGTATGCGTGAATCGTCCGCTGAAGATGGCGGCCAGGCGGGCAAAGGACTGCAGCGTAGCGGACGAAGCCGTACGGTAATGACCTTGGTTGATGATGCCTGAATAGACCTCTTCCAAGAGAGACTGTTTGAGAACCTGTTGTTCGCGCCAGGTAATCCAGACGATGAACATGAACATGAAGAACCATCCGCTCCAGTCAATGAAGGTGCCGATGGCCAGCCCTGCGAGGCCTTCGAGGAAGGTCGCCAGGGTGTTATGAATGGCGTGCGTGAACATGGCCATCCCCAGGCCGAGCAGCGGGTAAACAAACCTGCCGAACAGGTTGCGGCTCAGGCGTGAGGCGGCCAGTCCGATGCCGGTGAAGGCGGTGTAGAAAGGGTGCTGCCAGCCGACAAGGACGATGCGAATGAAGGCCAGCAACCAAAAGCCCTGCCAGCCGGTTTCTTTGAAACCGTAGTTGTAGATGTAATAGGCATTTTCGATGGCCGCGAAGCCCAGGGCAGTCACCCCGGCATAGACGATGCCGTCCAGGATGGAGTCGAATTCCTTGCGAAAGACCAGGAAAACAATGAAGACGGCCAGTCCCTTCAGGCTCTCTTCCACGAACGGCGCGATCAGCGAACCGCCGGCCAATTCGGTGACGAAATCTGACTGGGTAAAGATGTATACGCCGAGGCCGAGGAAGGTATTGATGATGAATGCGCCGCCCGCCGCGACGATCGCCCCCCACAGGAAGACCCCGCCCAACAGGATTTTGGGTTCTTTCTCGTAACGGTCGAGCCAGTATAAGATATAGGCGAAGAACAAGGCGGGGATAAATCCGAACAGTAATGCGGCCAGCAATCCCATGCACATCCTCCTCAGATTATTTTCACCTATTTTACTTGCTTTTTACATCAGGCTCAACTGCAAAAAAAAATTTTTAACGCGAAGACGCCAAGACGCCAAGAAAAACAAAATCTGTTTCAAAAAAACGAAGCCAAAGGGCGTTGCGATGGAATTTTCTCGAAGTAGAACTTAAAATTCTTTGCGGCTTTGCGCCTTTGCGTTAAAAAAGGGTTTTTGCAGTAGACTCACATCAGTTTGGGTTTTTCAGAATCCCTTCGGATTTGAGGATCAGGCGGCTTCGTTCGATACGCGCCGTTTCGGACGGGATGCCGATTGCATCCAACACTTCTTCCGGGCGGCCGGTGGCTGCCTCGCGGGCCGCCAGGCGCATCAGGAGCAGGGGGGTAGTGGAGCAGGGGGGCATGGGGGCAGGGGAGAAGGGGAGAAGGTGAAGGAGTTCGATGAGCGGTCTTAAATCATAGGGCTTGCCTCTGCGTTCGCGCGGCAGGGACTCGGCTTCCAGAACGGCGGACAGATTGCGGGTCAGCGCCGCTTCGTCCATCGCTTCGAGCAGGGTCACCTCGTATTCAGCAGAAATGACTTGCGTTTGCAATGCCGGGCCGCGTTCGTCAACATTTTCTATCGAAAGAATCGTCAGGCCGGGTGGGGCGGCGTTTTGTAATTTTTTGGCAATTTCATCGTAGAGGTGATCTTTATGGTCGCCTTGGGCAGGGACAAGCTGGGCAGGGACAAGCCCTGCCCCTACGTCATCCTGTAACCATATATCCACCAGCTCGGCGCGGGCGCTGAAACCCAGCGGCAGGGCGGCGGCAATCTGGATTTTGGGCTGCGGGTGAAAGCCCTGGCTGTAGACCAGCGGCAGACCGGCGCGGCGCGCCGTCCGCTCCCAAATGCGCTGCAAATCCAGATGTCCGGTGTAGCGCAGAGCGCCGGTTTTGGAGAAGGTGAGGCGTAAACGCATAGTGTTCAGTGTGCAGTAATCAGTGTTCAGTGACTGACAACTGAACACTGATTACTGAAAACTTCTTACTGGATGTGGATGACTTTACCTCCGGGCATTTCCAATACTTGCCGGGGTTCTCGCGCCGAACAGATGCAAACGCGGGCAGGATACCGCAGGCATAACACTGCTCGCGGCAGTCAGCGCGGATTTCACCTTCCAGCGAGCGGCGGAAATCCTCGAACAGATATTTCTTGCGCACAGCGTCAGAGATGTGCTCCCAGGGGAAGACCTCGTCCACATGCCGCGGGCGGTGGGTATAAAAAGCCGGGTCGAGGCCGTGTTCGGTGAAAGCCGCCAGCCAGGTGGCATAGCGGCGTTGTTCCTGCCAGGCGTCGAATTTGACGCCGTTCTTCCATGCGGTGTAAATAACTTCCGCCATGCGCCGGTCGCCGCGTGAGAGCCAGGCTTCGAGCAGGGTATCTTCCACCGGCGTCCACGACAGCTTGATATTTTTATACGCAGTACCTACTCGGTGCGCAGCACCTGCTCGGTCGCGCAATTCGCGCTTGAGCAAATCCTGCTTGGCGGCAATCTGCTCGACCGTATCGCACGCCACCCATTGAAACGGCGTGTGCGGCTTTGGCACAAAGGTGCTGACCCCGGCGTGGACTTTGGCCCGTCCGCCCAGCGTTTTGCGCCCTTCGGCCAGCACGGCTTTGCAGAGCTTGGCAATGGCGGCCACGTCTTCCAGCGTTTCGGAGGGATGCCCGATCATGAAATATAGTTTGATGGTCGTCCAGTTGCGGCGGTAAATTTCACGCGCCGTTTCGAGGATTTGTTCATCCGGGATGAACTTGTTGATGATGCGCCGCATCCGTTCGGAAGCGGCTTCGGGGGCGAGCGTGAAGCCGGCGCCGCGCCGGTCGCGCAGGCGGTCCATCAAGTCCACCGAGACGGTTTCGATGCGCAGGGATGGCAGCGAGACCGAAAGTTTGCGGCCGGCGAAGCGTGCGCTGATCCCCGTCACCAGTTCGACAATGTGCGTGTAATCGGAGGAGGACAGGCTGGTGAGGGCCAGTTCCTCGAAGCCGGTGGATTGGATGGCCGCTTCGGCCGCGGCGACGACTTCGTCCACGCTTCTTTCGCGGACCGGGCGCGTGATCATGCCAGCCTGGCAGAATCTACACCCGCGCGTGCAGCCGCGCATGATCTCGACTGCGACGCGGTTGTGGACAGCCTCAATGTTAGGCACTATGAATTTTATCGGCGGAGGCGGCAGCCTGGCAGCCATGCGCTTGATGATTGTTTTGGGAATATCTGAAAGGGTGGGAATGACACTGGCAAGTGTGCCATCTTCGAAATAAGTTGCTTCGTAGAAGCGAGGCACATAGACGCCGGGGATTTTAACCAACTCGCGGAGCAGCGTCACCCGGTCGAAAGTCGAGCGTCGAACGTCATCTGCCTCGACGTTTGACCTTTGACCTTTGACGCGTTGGACAGTGTTGATAATTTCGTGAATAACCTCTTCCCCTTCCCCGATCACGAACGCATCCATGAACGCGTGCATCGGTTCCGGGTTGAAGCAGGCATGGCCTCCCGCAATGATAAGGGGATGCGTCTCATTCCGCTCGGCGGCGCGGACGGGGATACCGGCCAGGTCCAGAATATTCAGCGCATTTGTGTAGAGCGTCTCGTAGGGCAGGGAAAAGCCGAGGATGTCAAAGGCCGCCAAAGGGTGGTACGTTTCGAGCGAATATAGCGGGATGTCATTCGCCCGCAGCAGGTCTTCCATGTCTGTCCACGGAGCGTAGGCGCGTTCGGCCAGCGCATCCGGGCGTTGATTGATCTGGTCGTAAAGGATTTTTAACCCGAGGTTGGATATGCCAATGTCGTAAATATCGGGAAAAATCAGGGCGACTTTGGT
>JBDRTP010000374.1:0-6786 GCA_043823965.1 Chloroflexota bacterium | reverse complement strand
TTCTGCGCGGCGTAGTTGACGTTCACAGCCAGCACGCCTTCCATCCGGCCGACGCTATGTTCGACGACGAGCGAACAGTCGGAACAGTCCATCCCTTCGATGGTGAGCACATCGTGATGGTAGCGGTTCACAATTTGCGCTCCGGCCCGCTCGGCCAATCTCTTCACATCAGCCAACGAGAGCACATTTGGGTCATAGTGCAAACAGAGGGCTACCGGTTTCTTGTTACGCTCCAGATGAGCGCGATTGAGTCCTTTTTGGTTCTGCAGAGCCGACTCCAGCCGGCCGAGGCATTCGTCCTGATCGTCTTCAATGCTGGGAAGGAGCAGAGGGATTTCAAGTTCAATTGCTTTTTCAGACATGAGGCTTCCTTTTACTTTTGCCGAAGCAAGCGCGATGAGTTTGCCAATATTCCTAAATCAGGCAATGACTGTGCGGCGGCGGCGAGAATGGGCGGCAAGAACCCAAACGCGGCCAGCGCAAGCCCTACAAGATTATACACCGCAGTAAAGGCGAGATTAACCTTGACGACTCTCATCGTACGACGAGCAATCCGAAACACCTCCGGCACAAGTGTCCAATCTTCGCGCATGAGGGCAATGTGCGCGGCTTCAATGGCAACGTCTGCGCCTGCTGCGCCCATTGCAATCCCAACACTTGCTTGCGCCAGTGCAGGCGCGTCATTCACGCCATCGCCTACCATCACAACGGTATGCCCCCGCGCCTGATATTCTTTGACCACTGCGATTTTCTGTTCGGGCAGAAGGTTGGCGCGGTATTGCACGCCGAGTTTTTCTGCAAGAGCGGCGGCAGTGCGTTCATTATCGCCTGTCAGTAGTTCAATATGATGCACACCAAGTGCACGCACGGCGGCGAGAGCGGCGGGAACTTCGGGACGCAACGTATCAGCGGCGGCCAACACTCCGAGCAAGTCTTGCCCTGAGCCCGTCGAAGGGTCGCCGTCACGCGCGACGAAAAGTAGCGTTTTGCCTTGTCGTTCCAATTCAGCGGCGACGGGGAGGGAGTCTGCCTCTGGAATCATACGGCGATTGCCGACGGTGATAAGGTTTCCGTTGATGTTTGCCCGAATGCCCATGCCGGGGACGGCTTGAAAATCCTGCGGCTCGGAGAGTGACAAGTTATCTTTTCGGGCGGCGGCGCGCACGGCTTCGGCTAATGGGTGTTCGGAGTAGCGTTCAGCCGAAGCGGCCAGCGTGAGGATTTCCGAAGCAGGCAGGCCATTGAGCGGGATAACATCGGTGATTTGCGGTTGACCGAGGGTAAGCGTGCCAGTCTTGTCGAGCAATAACACATCGGCTCGCGCCAATGACTCAATATACTTGCCGCCTTTGATGAGCAGTCCGCGTTTAGCGCCTGCGCCGACTGAGGCAAGCATAGCAATCGGCGTAGCGAGGGCAATCGAGCACGAGCAAGCCACAACCAGCACGGCGGCGGTTGCCAGCGGGTCACGGCGGATAAGGAAGGTGAGCGCGGCCAACCCTGCGACAATAGGGAGAAAGTAAGTGCTGAATTTGTCCGCGAACCGTTGCACGTCGGCGCGGTGCGCTTCGGCTTCTTCTACCATTTTGACCACGCGCCCAAACGTCGTATCCGCGCCGATGCGAGTTGTTTTGACGCGCAAACTGCCGAGCCGTGCCATCGTCGCGGCAAACACCTGCGCGCCAGCGGCAACTTCAACAGGCATAGATTCGCCGGTGATAGCGGATTGGTCAATGGTGGCTTGTCCAGCAATAACTTCTCCGTCCACTGGAATCTTTTCGCCGGGGCGAACGATGATGGTTTCCCCAACTCCGATTTCGGCAATCGGCACTTCTTGTTCTGCGCCGTCTCGCTCAATGCGGGCGGTTTGTGGGGCCATCGCGGTCAGGTCTTTGACCGCGCGGCGTGCGCCTTCGGTGGTGAAGTTCTCGGCGTATTCGCCCACGCGCATAAAGAACACAATAACGGCGGCAGTTGCCCATTGCCCTACGGCCAATGCCGCCAGTACACCCAGAGACATGAGCGTGTGGGAGGTCACTTGTCGTTTGAGGGTGGCGCGCGCTACGTTGCGAAAGATAGGCCAACCGCCAGCAGCGACGATGGCAAGGCCAACCGCAAACGGCACGCGCTCGGTGAGTTGCTCGAACAGCCCTAGCCACTCACCGACGACAATGATAAACAGCACTGCGCCGAACACGACGCCAAGCAACGTCACGATACGGCGTGTGAAGTTGCCCAGTTGCGGGGTAGTAGTTGGCGCGGTTGTGTCGGGAACACGGTAGCCCGCTTTTTCTACGGCTTTGCGAATAGCGGGTAATTCCACAAGAGACGGGTCGAGCCGGATAACGGCTTTCTCGGATGACAAAAATACGTTGACGGACTCAACGCCGGGCAACTCTGCGATAGCGTGCTGGACGTGCTGTGTGCATTCGGCGCAGTCCATCCCCGCTACAGGGATTTCGAGAGTTTCAATTTTTGCCATGCTTGGTCTCCTTCGGAACGTTATAGCGCGTGCATTCGTAAACGCCTTTTGTTACGTCTGCCAATAACTCATCAGCAAGGCGCAACAGTTGACCAACGCGCTTATCACTCAATTGGTAGTAAGCGAAACGTCCTTGCTGTTCGGCAGTTACAAGGCCGCAGTCACGTAAACAGCCGAGATGGTTAGAGACGTTGGATTGGGACAGGCCGGTAGCCTGTACAATTAATATTACACGCCCTCCCAAATCTGATACAGACCCAACTTTCCACCTTCTCCATCCGAGCGAAACGTCTCTCGGACCCTGAACCTGCTCGCCGCGGCCAGGGCGTTCAACTCCGCCTCGTCGAAGTGGTGCACGTAGCGCAGCCCGCGCCCGCCGTGACGCCAGTCGAGCAGGTAATCGTTTATGTCCACATCCGCGGCGGCCAGGCCGATTTGCCCCCAATCCTGGATGCGTTCCCGCAGGCGCGGACTGTTCAGGAACTGCCACTCGGAGTGGATAAAGCCTCCGCCGTCGGCCAGCAGGCTGTGGACTTTGTTCAATAGCCTCAGGCGCAGGTGTGTGCCAGGAATATGATGTAGGACGGCAAAAGCAGTGATCAGTGACCAGTGACCAGTTATCAGTGACCGATCACTGTTCACTGATAACTGATCACTGATGACTGATAACTGCGTCAAATCTGCCTCAACGAAGCGAAACCTATCCGGGAGGGCGCGCCCGGCCTCTTTCAGCAGTGGCAGGCTGAAGTCCAGGCCGGTGTACGAGCCGCGATGCCCGCGACGAGCCAGCGCGCGCGCCAGTTCACCGTTCCCGCAGCCCAGGTCAAGGATGATTTCGTCGCCTCGCAAGGTCTCCAAAACCCGCCGCACGCCGGGCTGGATGCGGCCGCGCGTGGCCGAGAAATCCCGTCCGAAGGTCTGGTAAAATTGACGGTTGAGGTCGAGCAAGCGCGCGGCTATCGAAGTTTCCATATCATGATTATACTCACCTGCGTTGTTGCTGCGTGCCTTTGTGGTGCACTCTCCTATAGAATTACCGCTCAACATTTGCCTTGTTCGCGCAAATCTTTTCACCGCAGAGCACGCGGAGAGCGCAGAGTTTTTCCTGTGTTTTCTCCGCGAACTCTGCGGTCTCTGCGGTGAATATTTTGGTTGCGGCTGGAAGCCGCGCTATGGTTAAGAAACAAGACTGGCTCGAATCCCGTACCCTGACGCCCGAAAAGCTTGCCCTGGCGCGCCTGGTGCTCAACGACGTGCGTGACGGGCGTCCGGTGGCCGAGGCGGTGCGCCGGCATCCGGTGAAGGGGGGACATATCAACAAGTCTACGCTGGTGGCGGCTTACAACCAACTGGTAAAGAGCGGCGCCTGGCAAGCCGACCCGCGTCTCCTGGCGCGCATCCGCATGAAGCCGGTGCGCACGCTTTCGGGCGTGACCACCGTCAGCGTGCTGACCAAACCCTATCCCTGCCCCGGCCAGTGCATTTTCTGCCCGCAGGAAGCGCGTATGCCCAAGAGTTATCTTTCGGACGAACCGGGGGCGATGCGCGCCGTGGAACACAATTTCGACCCGTATGCTCAAGTGAAATCACGGCTGGAGACGCTGGAGGCGGTTGGTCACCCGACCGACAAGATCGAGCTGCTCATCCTGGGCGGAACGTGGTCTTCCTATCGCCGCGACTATCAGGAATGGTTCGTGCGCCGCTGCTTTGAGGCGCTGAATGAAGCGGGGGATGATCACCACCGCAGAGAACGCCGAGAACGCGGAGAAAAAACAATAAACAACTCTGCGATCTCTCCCGGAAGGACACCGGGACGGTGTGCGTTCTCAGCGGTGAATTCTGTCCCTGCGTTGGCTGATGTCCATACCTTGAACGAAACAGCCACGCACCGCAACGTCGGCCTGGCCGTCGAGACCCGGCCGGACGAGATCACCCCAAATGAGCTGGCTTGGTTACGCCATCTGGGCGTGACCAAGGTGCAGATGGGCGCGCAGAGCCTGGATGACCACATCCTGGCAGTCAATCAGCGCGGGCACAGCGTCGCCGAGACGCGGCGCGCCGTGGCGCTGCTGCGGGCGGGTGGCTTCAAGATCGTCCTGCATTGGATGCCCAACCTGCTGGGCGCCACGCTCGATTCGGATCGCGCTGACTTCCCCCGCCTATGGGAGAGCCTGTGCCCGGATGAGATCAAGATCTATCCCTGCCAGTTGCTGGAGAACGCTCCGCTCTATGAATACTGGCAACGCGGCGAATACCAGCCATACACGCAGGAAGAGCTGACGGCCCTGATCGCGGATCTCAAGCCGACCATCCCGCGCTACTGCCGCGTCAACCGCGTGATCCGCGATATTCCATCCACACATGTCGTCGCCGGAAACAAGCGAACCAGCCTGCGGCAGGATGTTCACGCCGAAATGCGGCGGCGTGGGACGCGTTGTAACTGCATCCGCTGCCGCGAGGTGCGCGCGCAGGGGGTAGACGCCGACTCGCTGAAGTTGGAGGATCTGATTTACACGACGGATGGCGCCGACCGAGTAGGCGCTGCCCTGAGTTCATCGAAGGGTGCTGTGCGCAGCACCTACTCGGCGCAGGAGCATTTCCTTTCATTTGTAACGCCAGATGACAAAGTCGCCGGTTTCTTGCGCCTGTCTTTGCCGAACCCGGATTCGCCGTCCACGCGTGCGCAGCACCCTTCGGTAAACTCAGGGCAACGCCTACTCGGCATGACCGACCTGGAGGCGGCGGCCATCATCCGCGAAATACACATCTACGGCCAATCCCTGCTGGTCGGGGAAGAAGGCAACGGCGCAGCCCAGCACGCCGGTCTTGGCACGCGGCTGCTCAAAGAGGCCGAGGAGATTGCCCGAGGGCGCGGCTTCCGCCGCATGGCGGTCATCTCGGCGGTGGGGACGAGAAGGTATTATCTGGAACGTGGGTTTGAAAAGGGGAAATTGTATTTGGTCAAAAGCTTGTTCTAATGTGGCGCTTTTTCCCACTCTGCCACGGCCTGCCGGATGATCGCCTGAACTTCAGGGTCAGGCACGGCGTCAATCCCACCGAGTAGGTGCTGCGCATCGTAAATCTTCAGCCCGACAAAAACCATCACCCCGCCGCTGGAAGATTCCTGCCGAGTAGGCCTTCGGCAGGCGGACGCCGCGCTTTTCCAGCGGTGTGCCGATGAGTTTGGACTGCCGATTAGGCCTACGGCAAAATGTCATTGATTTGGGCAACGATGCTGGCAGACGGCGGCGCGGGGGACGCTTCTTTCGCTGTTGGCGGTGTGGATGATGCAGTCGCAGGCGCGGCGGGGGGCGGCTGTACGGGCGCGGACGCGCCACCCTCCAGCCAGGGTCGCATGGATGCCAGCAGCGCGATCAGACGGCGGCGCTGGTCGGCCGTCAGGTTGTGCGGGTCGGCCGGCTGGTCATCCAACTCCAGGTGAACTTCCTGACCCGGCCCCGCCCACCGAGTAGGCCTTCGGCAGGCGCAGCACCCTTCGGTAATGTTTCGACAGGCTCAACACAGCGCCTCAGGGCAACGCCGACTCGGTAACCTGTCATTCCTTGAATGGCTGGCAGGCGGGACAAAAGTGCGTGCCGCGCTGGCCAATGACGAGACGTTCCACCCGCGTCCCGCAGACGGGGCAAGGCTGCCCAGCGCGCCCGTAGACGCGCAAGTGATTCTGGAACTCGCCGCCGCGATAAACCCAGTCAATGCTGGTGCCATTGCTGCGGATGCCCTCCTCGAGCACCTCACGCACGGCTCGCCACAGACCCTCAGCCTGTTCCGCTGTGACCGAATCCGATTGCGCCAGTGGATGCAAACGCGCCATGTGCAGGGCCTCGTCGGTGTATATATTGCCCAGGCCGGCGATGAAGGTCTGGTCGAGCAGCAGCGGCTTGAGCTGGCGGCGGCGAATGTGCAGGCGCTCATAGAACATCTGCGGCGTAAAAGAGACATCCAGCGCTTCCGGGCCGAGATTGCCCAGCACCTGATCGGGATCAGCAGTCAGCCAGAGTCGCCCGAACTTGCGCGGGTCGTTGAAGACCAACGAGCTGTTGTCCGCAAGGGTCAAGACCAGCCGGTTATGCTTTTCGGGTGTGTATGCGCCCTCTTTGACCAGCAGTTCCCCGCTCATGCGGAGATGGATGAGCAAGTCGAAAGTCGAAAGTCGAAGGTCGAGGAATTTGGCGCGGCGCGAGACAGATAGGATTTGCTGGCCCTTGATGCGCTTCTTGAACGCCGCCGGGGAGGGCGCGGCCAGGGAGCGCGGCCAGCGCAGGTCGGCAGAAAGGATCGTCTTG
>JBDRTP010000373.1:0-4551 GCA_043823965.1 Chloroflexota bacterium | reverse complement strand
GATACAACAGGGAGGGTCAACTGGGCGACGGCACGAACACCGACCGCACCACGCCGGTAGAGGTGAGCGGGCTGGCGAGCGGGGTCAGCGCCATCGCCGCCGGTGGGTGGCACACCTGTGCGCTGACTGCGGGCGGCGGGGTCAAGTGCTGGGGATATAACTGGGCCGGTCAACTGGGCGACGGCACAACCACCAACCGCCTGACGCCGGTGGATGTGGTGGAGTCGACGCCCACGCTCAGCGTCTCCGGCCGGGTGACCGATGGCAGCAGCAACCCCATCTCCGGCGTCACCATCTCCGACGGTGTGGGGCACACTACCACCACCGACAGCAATGGCAACTACATCTTCAGCGGTTTGCTGGCGGGCACTTACACCATCACGCCCAGCAAGAGTGGCTACACCTTCTCGCCTGCCTCGCGCCCGGTCACTGTGCCGCCAGATGCGACCAATCAGAATTTCACAGGAATTTTCAGCGCTCACACGGTTCTAGTGCGAGATGAGTCCGGAAATCCAGTGAGTGGCGCACAGGTGTTCAAGAACGGCGCACTGGCCGGGACGACCGCCGCGGATGGCCTCCTGTACATTCCTGGCCTGGCCGCCGGCGACCAATTGGCGGCGCGCCAGCGGGTGATCGAAATCCCAAGTGGAAAGAACAACCACAACCAGGACTCCAGCCAGAACTGGGCTTACCGCGTCTACATCACCAGCCTGGATGTGCCCCAAAACAGCGATCCAACCCCATGGGTTGTCATAAATTCATCCATCACACAAACACTGACCATCAAGAAAAGCAATCCCTTGATCGGTTTCAATATCGTTGCTTCAGTTGAATGGGACGCTAACTCCAGCTATCTGGACGAGCTGCAAGAGGGGTTTCAGAGCGCTTCAAACTACCTCTACGACGCCACAGACGGTCAAATGCTGTTCGAGTGGGTGACTATTTACGATAACAATCAAAATATGGGCGACGCCGATTACCAGGTGCGCGCCAGCAACCAGGAATGGCCGCGGGCGCACGTGAGCGGGATTTTGAGCGGTGACAACCTGCACATCTTCCTCGGGCGTTATTTCAACGGGAAAAGCGCCAACCAGGGCAGTTGGACTGCCTCGAATGGTTATCGCACACAGATTCACGAGTTCGGGCACTACGGCTTGAGCCTGTATGATTCTTATTTCTATTACGACAACAACGGCATCAAGCACGACAGCAACTGCACGTCGGCGGCCATCCGCACCAACCAGACGCCCAATATCAACGCCACCTTGATGGATTATCAGTACAACGCCAGCGAGTTTTCCATGCAGAATGTCTCAGGCCTGTGGTCGAGCCAATGCCAGGATACTAACCAGTGGAAGAAGAACGGGCAGTCCGATTGGGAAACCATTGTTGGGCATTATCGGGACACCAACTCTCCAACCCGTTGGGAAATGAAAACGCCAGCCAGTTATGGCAGTGTCGTAGCCGGGCCTGGCTTGCAGCCGGTCAGCGGCTGGTCAACCGCAGGTGTCGGGGGTGACGCCAGCACTGGCGTTTGTGAGCCGCCGCCCACTTACCGATTCAAGTACTTTTGGGTAGTGCCTGCCTGGGGGGCCGGCGTGGTGTTGCGCAAGGGGGATAGAACAATTGCCCAGGGCAAAGCGGCTCTCAACGGCGAAATCACAGTTCTGGGCGCCTCGGATGGCGACAAGGTGGTGGCATCCCTCTCCCTCGGGGGGATTGAGCGGTGGCAGAAGTCAATCGAGGTGGACTGCAGCGCTGTCGGCCAGTTTCGAGCTACGAGTGTCCAACCGACGGAGATCATCCTGGAACCGGCGCCTTTTACGCTGGAAATTTCCACCGCGCCGGGCGTTGCCGCCAATCAGGTGAAAATCATCGTCAAGGCCTCCACGGAGTTGAGCGGCACGCCAGAAACGTACCTGACCCAAAACGGCGCCGACGCTGTGCTTGTGCCGCTGAGCTATGCTGCCGTCCTGCAAGCCTACACGGGTACGGTCGCGCTGGACGCCAGCCTGCCGCCTTCGGGCAATATCATCGCAAAGGCCACAAATATGGCCAATCAAGTAGTGGAAGTTGCCGCCCAATTCGCCATCGAACCGGTTGCTTCGGGCCAGGACAGCACCGTGTGGTCGTCGGATGGGCAGGCCGAGCTTTACCTGCCAGCCGGGTCTCTCTCGGCGGATGGTCGCGTCAACATCGTCGCCGGGCAGATCGCCAGCCCACTGCCGGATGGCCTGATTTTGATCGGCGGGCCTTACACCATCCAGGGGGACGAAAGCCTGACCCTGGTCAACAACGCCAACCTGTCTCTGCACTATCTGGATGTAGGCGGGACTTTGAGTCACGTGGACGCCAGCTCCGCGCAAATCTACCAATGGGATGGGCAAAGCTGGCAGGCGCTTCCCAGCACATCCATCCAGGTCGCACAGATGGTTTCTGCCGCCATCGATACGTTCGGCACCTATGCGCTCATGGCGGAGAGACAAGAAAAAATTTACCTCCCGCTGGTGACGCGCTGACAAAGCCCAATCCAGCCAGCCCATGGCACCTGCCCATTCAGGCGTTCGGGTCATCCCAGGCGCGTGGCCGCTGCTGCTCTTGGGCCTTGTCAGCGCAGGTGTTATTTGTCTCACCTACGACCGGGCAGATGGTATAGATTGGAGCGGTGTGACACTGATGCTGGGCGCGACGGCCATGTACGCCCTCCACCTGCCCATCAACCAGCGCGTACTCTATGACATCCCTGCCCCCACCGTTACGCTTTACATACTCCTGGCTATGAGCGTTGTCGTCGTACCCGTTTATCTGCTCTTTGACCGGCAACTTCCCAGCGTACACATATCCTGGTGGCTGCTGATCGGCCTGACCCTGGTCACCTTCCTCTCGCGCCTGACCCTGTTCTTGGGCGTCAAGCATTTGGGCGGGATGCAAAACGCTTTGATGGACTTGAGCGAGCTTTTTGTAGCAATTACATTGAGCCGTTCATGGCTACGCGAAGTGCTTGGATTCTCTCAATGGATCGGCGCAGCGCTGCTCGGCCTGAGCCTGACCCTCATCGGTCTTGAAAAATTCTCACCCAAAAAACGGGACGCCAGGGGCGGCTGGTTAAGCCGGGTAAGACCACCGGAAGTCCCACCGAATATCCGGTGGGGACCATGAGCATCAGACCAGATTTATTCGTCATCGGCGGCGGATTGGCCGGCAGCGAAGCCGCATGGCAGGCTGCTCAAAAAGGGCTGCATGTACACTTGTATGAAATGCGGCCGGGAATTTCTACCGGCGCGCATCAAACCCCCGACCTGGCCGAGCTGGTTTGCTCGAATTCATTCGGCTCCAACCTTCCAGATCGAGCCTCCGGGGTGCTTAAAGACGAGCTTCGTCGCCTCGGCTCGATGCTGCTGGAATGCGCTCGGGCAACAGCCATTCCAGCCGGCAGCGCCCTGGCTGTTGACCGAGACGGCTTCTCCCGGCTGGTCAGCGAGCGGATCACATCCCACCCACGCATCGAAGTACATCGCCAGGAAGTAACCGCTATCCCGCGCGCTCCAGCCATTATTGCTTCCGGCCCGCTGACTTCCGTAAATCTCTCGAAAGCCATTGCAGAGCTGACCGGCGAGGAGCACTTGCATTTCTACGATGCCATAGCACCCATCCTCACGCTCGAATCGATCAACCTGGAAGTCGCCTTTCGCGCCTCGCGCTACGGCAAAGGAAAACAAGATACGGGTGATTACATTAACTGCCCTTTCACACAGGCAGAATATGAATCTTTTGTCGAGGCGTTGATTTCAGCAGAACGAATTCAGTTGCACGACTTCGAGAGAGAAGTCGAAGCCGGCGTCAAAGCTGGCGCCCATCGCTTCTTCGAGGGGTGTTTGCCGGTCGAGATCCTGGCACGCCGCGGGCGCGAAGCATTGGCCTTCGGGCCGATGCGACCGATTGGGCTGATTGACCCGCATCAGGCAAAACGCCCTTATGCCGTCGTCCAGTTGCGCCAGGACAACCTGGCAGGCAGCCTTTACAACCTGGTTGGTTTCCAAACCAACCTGACCTTCCCCGAACAACGGCGGGTTCTGCGCATGATCCCCGGTCTGGAGAAGGCCGAATTTGTGCGCTACGGACAGATGCACCGCAATACCTTCATTGCCGCGCCAAAGGTATTGCTCTCCAGCCTCCAATTCCGCGGCCGCGCCGACCTGTTCTTCGCGGGACAGATTACCGGCGTGGAAGGCTACCTGGGCAACATCGCCACCGGACTGCTGGCCGGCTGGAACGCGGCCCGCCTGCTGCAAGGCCAGGCCCCCCTCATGTTGCCGGTCACGACCATGCTCGGCGCGCTGTGCCATTACATCACCCACGCCGACCTGGCCGATTTCCAGCCGATGAAAGCCAACTTTGGCATCCTGCCGTCGTTAGTGACAAATCAGCGCATGGGCAAGCGCGAGCGGGCAAAAGCCTATGCCGAGCGTGCCCGGCTGGATATGGCCCAATTCCTATGACCCTACGCCACAGCGGACGTATTCTCGTTATCCTCTTCAGTCTAACACTTAT
>JBDRTP010000372.1:0-5985 GCA_043823965.1 Chloroflexota bacterium | reverse complement strand
TATCTCACGTTATCTTGCCAACTGGCAAAAGGAAATTGACGGCGCGGCGCTCTACAATGCGCTCGCTGAGGCCGAATCGCAGACGCAACTGGCCGAAGTCTATCGCCGCCTGGCAGCCAGCGAAGAGAAACACGCACGCGTCTGGGAAAAGAGACTCAAGGATGCCGGCGCGAAAATCCCGCCGCGCAAACCCTCCTGGCGCGCCCGCACCATGCGCTTCCTGGCAAAGCGCTTCGGCCCCTCCTTTGTGCTCCCCACCGTCGCCAACCACGAAAAAGCCGACAGCCGCGCCTACGATGGCCAACCGGAGACCGAGGCTGGTGCGCTCTCCGGTGATGAAAAATCCCACGCCCGCATGCTTTCCCTGGTCACCGGAGGGAAGGGCGGGATCTCCGGCGGCATCGTTGCGCAGATGGAAGGCCGTCACCGCGCCAGCGGCGGCAATGCCCTGCGCGCGGCTGTCCTGGGCGCGAACGATGGACTGGTATCCATCCTGAGCCTGGTGATGGGCGTGGCCGGGGCCAATCTCGCCAGCTCCGATGTGCTCATTGTCGGTATCGCCGGCCTGCTGGCCGGGGCTGGTTCGATGGCATTAGGCGAATGGCTCTCCGTGCAGAGTTCACGCGAGCTTTACGAACACCAGATTCGAATCGAAGCAGAAGAAATCCAAAACGCTCCTGAGGAAGAGCAGGAAGAACTGGCTCTGATCTATCAATCGAAAGGATTACCGGAAGACCGCGCCCGCGAAATGGCTGCACACATGATGGCCGACAGCCAAGGCATCCTCGACACGCTGGCGCGTGAGGAATTAGGCATTGACCCGGATGAACTTGGCGGGTCAGCCTGGGAAGCCGCCTTCACCTCATTTTTCCTGTTCGCGGTCGGCGCGATCTTCCCGATCCTTCCATTCATCTTCCTGAGCGGCAATTCAGCGGTATTAGCCAGCCTGGGTGTCAGCGCCATCGGACTATTCCTGATCGGCGCGGCGATCACACTGCTGACCGGTAGAAGCGTGTGGTACTCCGGCTTCCGCCAGGTCATCATCGGCCTGGTTGCGGCCGGGCTGGTATACGGGATCGGCAGATTGATTGGCGTCTCGGTAGCAGGCTGATCCGCTTTTGGATTGCGTATTTCAGATTGCGGATTTTCACCATCCGACCACTCGACTATCCGACTATCCAACTACAAAACTATCCAACTATATGACTACTCCCTACTGGGTCCAAGACGCCATCTTCTATCAAATCTTCCCCGACCGCTTCGCCAATGGCGACCTGGACAACGATCCACCCAACGTTCAGGCATGGGGTTCACCACCCACCATCTGGGATTTCCAGGGCGGCGATTTGCGCGGCATTATTCAACGGCTGGATTACCTGCTGGATTTAGGCATCAACGCCATTTACCTGAATCCCATTTTCCATTCAGCCTCGACGCACCGCTACAACACCCGCGATTACTACACCATTGACCCGAAGCTTGGCAGCCTGGCCGATTTCCGCGCCCTGCTGGATGCCGCCCATCGCAACGGCATCCGCATCCTCCTCGACGGTGTCTTCAATCATTGCGGGCGCGGCTTCTTCGCCTTTGCCGATCTGATGGAAAACGGTGAAAAATCGCCCTATAAAGATTGGTTCCACGTAAAGCGTTACCCGCTGGAAGCCTATCACCCCGGCGAATCCGAAACCTACGAAGCGTGGTGGAAATTTAAATCCCTGCCCAAGTTTAACACCGCCAACCCGCAGGTGCGTAAATACATCTTCGACGTGACCCGCTATTGGCTCGAACAGGGCGCGGATGGCTGGCGGTTGGACGTGCCCAACGAGATTGACGACGACGGCTTTTGGGAAGAATTCCGCCATGCCGTCAAATCCGTAAACCGGGATGCCTACCTGCTCGGCGAAATCTGGAGCCCCGACCCGCGCTGGGCTAACGACAAGCATTTCGACGGTTTGATGAACTACCCGGTGCGGGATGCCCTCCTGCGCCTCCTGTTTGCGGGGACACTGGATATGCCACATTTCGTCGAAAAGGTCGAGGGGCTGCTGAAGACCTACCCGCGCGAGAACGTTTACGCCATGTACGTTCCGCTTGGCTCGCACGATACCGAGCGCCTGTGCACCAAAGTGGAGCGCAGCGCCGAGAAAACCAAACTGGCTTTCCTGTTCCAATTCGCCTATCCGGGCGCGCCGGCAATCTATTACGGCGATGAGATCGGACTGGAAGGCGAGAAGGATCCCGATTGCCGCCGCGCCTTCCCCTGGGATCAAAAGGATTGGAATGTCGAATTACGTCACTGGGTCAAGGCGCTGATCGCCCTGCGAAAGCAGCACCCCGCGCTGCGTCGCGGCGACTATCAACAATTGCTGGTGGACACGAATAACGGGCGTTACGTCTTTGCACGCACGCTGGGCGAGGAAAAGATCGTCATCGCCCTCAACGCCGGGCCGCATATAGAGAAGATTGACGTATCGGTAGCCTCATTGGGATGGCAGGATGGCCGCCCTCTGCGCGGGCTGTTGGATAACCAGAAATATGCCGTTGCTGGCGGCCATCTCTCGCTCAGCCTCCATCCCTGGAGCGGGGCGTGGGTGGGGTGAACGACAGATACTCAACTCACATCAAGTTGAGTATCTGCTCATCGGCGATTACGCGGTGGGCTATCACGGCTATCCTCGCGCAACTGGCGATATGGATATATGGATCGCCATCCATCCGCAAAACGCAGAGAAGGTGGTCACTGTCCTGAGGGAATTCGGATTCGACTTGCCCGAGTTATCGGTTGAACTCTTTCTGACGGCATGAACCCTCTCAAACCCTACACCTCCACCACCATCGCCCTTGCCATTCTCTCCCTCTTCGCCCTCCTCTTGAGCCACCTGGCGCTCACCGACATCGCCCACGGCGAGCCTGACGTCTCCGGGGAATGGTTGACGCTGCGCCTTGCCGCGCTGGTGATCTTCGCGTTCATCGTCTCCACACTGGTCACACTGCGGCGGGTGCTTAAGTCAGCATAACGGGTGAGGTCAGATCTTCGGGGAGTACTGAGACCACAATCCATCCTGTACATCGCGGCATGTGCGCAAACCCGATTCCTGCGAAACGCCCGCGCCGGTCAACGCCGCGACGCGGGTTGAGGAACGAAGGAAAGGGACAAGAATGGATATTGAGAAGCAAAAGGAAATTGACGCTCTCCTTGCCCGTCCCACCCTGGGCCGCCTGGCGACCGCCTCCCCCTCCGGTCAGCCGCACGTGGTGCCGGTCTGGTTTTTGTGGGAGGAGGGCGCGGTCTGGATCAGTTCCTACCAGTCCACGCGCAAGGTCAAGGATTTACGGCGCAACCCCAAGTGCGCGCTCGTCGTGGACCTGCCCAGGGCCAAGGGGGGCATCACCGCCGTCCTGCTGGAGGGCGAAGTGGAGCTTCTCGCGGGGAGCAGGCCCGAGGTCCGCGCCCGCATCGAACGTCTCTATCTCAAATATCTCGGCCCAAAGGGAATCCTGAAGAAAGAGCCGCAGGAATGGCTGTGCGACTTCGCCACAGTCGCCCCGCGCCCCGGCGGGCGCATCTACTTGTGGTGGCACGGCGACTTCTACTCCGCCGGTGAGTACGTATCACTGGAAGAGAACAAGTCGCTCAAGTTCAAATGGTTCGCCCGCTTCGAACCGGCCGCATCCGAAGTCACCGTTACCCTCACACCCAAAGGCGGCGGGACATTGGTCGCGCTGGCGCACACTGTCCCGGATAGCGAGGAGTGGCAAGAGCGCGCCAAAGGCTTCAAGGCGGAATGGGATTCCACGCTCCCCAACCTGGCCTCCGTCCTCGAAACCGGCCTCGACCGGCGCACCTTCGACCGCCCGATGCTGGGCATCAACATCAACGATTTCAGCCCCGAGATTGCCATGGCCTTAGGCGTCCCGGTGACACAGGGGGTGCGCATTGACAGCCCGCTCGAAGAGATGGGCGCGTATAAAGCTGGCCTGCGCAAGGACGACGTGCTGGTGCAGTTCAACGGCAAGCCCATCACCAACGATTTCGGCAGCCTGGTCACGGCTCTGCAAGGCAAGAAAGGCGGCGATAAGGTCGAGGTGGTCTTCTATCGCGGCCCGGAGAAGAGGACGGTCACCATGGAACTGACCAAGCGTCCTGTCCCGGATATTCCCTGGCAGCCAGCGGAACTGGCGCGGCAGGTGCGCGCCAAATACGACGAGTCGCTGGCTGCGCTGGAGCAATGTTTTCAAGGTGTGACCGAAGTCGAAGCGGACCGTGAGCCTGCTGCCAGCGAATGGAGCGCCAAGCAGACCCTGGCCCATCTTATCCACTCTGAACGCAACTGGATCGCCAACCTGGACGATGTGGTCGGCGGATACGAACGGCTCGCTGACGACTGGACTGGCAACATCCCAGCCCATGTCAACGCTACCGTAATGGCGTACAAGAACGTACAAGGAATGTTTGATGAATTGAAGCGCCTGGCTGATGAAGCGGTCGCCTTCCTGGCCGCCATGCCGCCGGAATTCCTGACCCGAAAATGCAGTTACTACCGGGCTGCCTGGCAAATGCTCGAGGCGCAGTCGCACACGTTCTCGCACGTCGAGCAGATCAAGTTGGCTGCCATCGCTGCGGCGCGCAAGAAATAACCATCCACTCATCTCGCCGCTCTTCGCTGATCTGCACGGATTGCCGCCAACCCTGATCCAGGTTGGCAATGACGAAATCTTATTGAGCGATTCCACCAGGCTGGAAGAAAAGATGAAAGCCTTGGGTATGGATGCCAGGCTCGAAGTCTGGGATGGGATGTGGCACGTTTTCCAGGTCTTCGCGCCATGGGTGCCTGAATCAGGCCAGGCAATACAAAATATCGGCCGATTTGTCAGCGAAAGGATACAACCATGACCAGTCTCCAGAGTAAATTCTTGCGCCTGTACGTCCGTTATATCGCCTCAAAGTCTGACCCTGACCAGTCTGTCCCCGAAAAGCGGGCGAAATTAGAGAAAGATGCTAAAGGCATCGTGCGAATGCCGCGCGGCGTCTCCGTCCATTCTTTACAAGCCGGGAATGTCCCTGCGGAATGGCACGAACCGGATGCTGCTCGTAAGGAAACAGCCATTCTCTATCTCCACGGAGGCAGTTACATCGTTGGCAGCCCGCGCACGCACCGCGGCCTGGCCGGGAGCATCGCTTTGGCCGGCCGGTCACCCGCGCTGGTGGTGGATTATCGCCTGGCCCCGGAAAATCCCTTTCCCGCGGCGCTGGACGACGCCCTCTCCGCTTACGCCTGGTTGCGCGAGCAGGGATTCGCCCCTCAGCATATCGTCATCGGAGGAGATTCGGCGGGCGGCGGCCTGGCAATCGCCGCGGCTGTCGCCCTGCGTGAGAGGGGTATCTCCCTGCCCGCGGCCTTGTTTTGCATCTCGCCCTGGACAGACCTGACCGGCTCCGGTGAATCCATCCGCACACGCGCCGCGGCTGACCCGTGGCTGAAGGCCAGCGAATTGCTCGAAGAAGCGAAATTGTATTCCGGCCAGAATGCGCCCGACCATCCGCTCATCTCTCCGCTCTTTGCGGATATGCGCGGCCTGCCAGCGACGCTTATCCATGTCGGAGATGACGAAATCCTGTTAAGCGATTCAACCCGACTGGAAGAAAAAATGAAGGCTGCGGGTGTGAATGTTAGGCTGGAAATCTGGCCGGGCATGTGGCACGTCTGGCACGCTTTTGCGCCCTATATCCCCGAAGCGCGGCTGGCAATCGAGCGCATCGGTACTTACATTTTGAAATACACATAAAGGAGTTGCCATGTCTGCATATGTCATAGTTGATATCGAAGTCACCGACCCGCAAGGCTACAAGGAATACATCAAACTGGCCCCGGCCGTTGTCGAATTGTATGGCGGAAGGTACATCGCCCGCGCTGGCCCGAACGAAACGCTGGAAGGCGATTGGCACGCCAAACGGCTGGTCATCCTGGAATTCGAGAGCGTTGA
>JBDRTP010000371.1:0-12962 GCA_043823965.1 Chloroflexota bacterium | reverse complement strand
GGCCATGGCTTTCTCGTCTGTGACGGTGGTTGGCAACGCCAACCGCCTGCGCGGCTTCAAGCCGAAGTTCTCTGTAAAGTGAGGTGGCTGGTGAAAATCGAACTTCTATACTTCGATGGTTGCCCCTCCTGGCAAATAGGCCTGGAAAAATTAAAAACCGCCCTGCAAATGGAGCAACTTGATGATCCCGTGGAATTGGTCAAGGTCAACGATGATTCTGAGGCTGCCCGGCTGAAATTCCTCGGGTCGCCGTCCTTCCGCGCCGACGGCCAAGATTTATGGCCGGAAGAGCGGGATACATATTCTCTCAGTTGCCGGGTTTACATAACACCAGAGGGCATGAAAGGCTGGCCTTCGGTGGAAATGCTGCGGGAAAAATTAAAAGCCGCGAGAGGAGATATACAATGACCACCGCACAAATCATCGTCACCTTGGGCGGGATCGCCTTGAGCGTTTTCATCGCCTGGTTCTTCTGGTTCGCCCCCAAAGGCCAGACGCGCGCCGCCGTGAGCGCGACCGGCAGACAGGAAGTAGCCGTGACCGTCAAGGGCGGCTACACCCCGGATGTGATCGTCGTTAAGTCCGGCCGGCCGCTGCGCCTGACCTTCACCCGCCAGGAAAGTTCCGCTTGCTCCGAGGAAGTGCTTTTCCCGGATTTTAATAAGAGTTCGCTGTTACCCGAAGGCCAGCCAGTGACACTTGAATTTATCCCGGAAAAACCCGGCGAATATGGCTTCCAGTGCAAGATGGGGATGCTGCGGGGCAAGTTGATTGTGGAGGAATGATCTGATGTCTGGTCATCGTCAACCCACCTGCATCGGAGTCTGCGGAAGTCCCAATGACCGCCTGCGGTGGCAAACTCAAAGACCCGTCGCGCTACCCTTCGGCGGAGTACAAAGGCAAGGTAATCTACTTTTGCACTGAAGCCTGCCGCCAGGCACTTGAAAGAGCGAAGCGGATCGACGTTCTTTGTCCCCTCGCAGGGGAGATTTGCTCCTGGCATATCCGAGAACGGCGATTGGGAGTTTGATCTCGATGGTTTCAATGGAATTTTCCCGCAAGGTTATATCCCTTGGGTGTGGGGGGACAATAGAGAAAACATTAGCGCGTATGAGTGGTTGGAATCTTGTGAACAATCAGACGGAAGCCTCTCGTGCTATCCTGGAGACCCTCAATATACTTTGAGCGCGGCCATATATGCCCTGGCTGCTTCATCTCTGCACTATCCGCGCCCAACGAACAGCTTAGACTGGATCATTGCCAACACTTATGATCCGGCTGATGGTGGAGTCAGGGATACAATAGCGCCAGACAGTGACAAATTCTCAAACGTTGCTGGTTTTACCATTATGGCCTTCTTGGATTTCCCGGTTTCGGTGGACTCATCAACTGTCTGCTTGCCATGCGGGTTGAAGTAGGATGAACGGTACCACTCGCGCCAATATCAAATCCGGCTTACGGGTTTCGATTGTGCAAAAGAAAGACCAGGCTTCCGGGAAACTGACCGAAGGCATCGTCAAAGATATTCTGACGAATTCTCCGGCTCACCCGCACGGCATCAAGGTCCGTTTGGAGAGTGGGGAGATTGGGCGGGTGAAAGAGATTTTGAATTAAGTCAATGTGCCGCCGCCGGACGATCGCGCTAAACTCCATCGGGGTCTTCCTCTGCGTAGTCTCGCTCCAGATCGTACCACTGCTGCCAGGGCCCGCTGATCTCATCAAAGTTGAGGCAGCCCCGGCGGGCGGAAATGGCATCCTTCTTGTACAGCCCACGCGCCTTGAGATCGGCCAGGATTTTGGCGCGGCGCGTGTCTCGTTCGGCAATGCTGGCGGTGTAGATCAGGATCGCCCCGTCCCGCTCAACATCCGGGTCGGGGTGACCAGCGGCCGGTAGACTGGTCAGTTTCTCGCGGGGGATTTCCATCTCGCGCTTGAGCCACTTGCCGTGCAGGGTCGGGTCGCGCCGGCCCTCGTCGAGAAAATACTGCTTGACGGCTTCCAAGTCGGTGCTGTTGGAGAAGAAAATCTCCAGTTTCCAGCAGTTGATCGCCTCGGGCGGGGGCCGGAGTGTGCGGTAGAGCCGCCGATAGCAACGGTCGCAGCGGCCCGCTTCCCAGTCTGAGCCGTAGCCAAAGAAGACCCAGTAGTCGTTCTCAAAGGTGTATTGTCTCATAGTCCCACGAGCGGATCGAGTGCGATGCTGCCCGCCCCGGTGAAGAGCAGCGCCAGCGCTCCAGCCAGCAGGGCAAAGTCGAACTCCCAGCCGGTCGCTTGCTGGGCCGTGAAGGGAACCTTCATGAAGCCCCGCTTGGTGACGAAGATTGCCACCAGCATGGTAATGGCGAAGCCAACCGCCAGGATGCGCGTGCCCAACCCCAGAATGAGCAGCACCGCGCCCACCGTCTCCAACAATGCAACGACCCAGGCGAAGAACATGGGCAGCGGTACGCCCATCTGCTTCAGAAATCCGCCCATGCCCGCCGTGCCTTTCATCGGCGAGTTCGGGTTGAGTTTAGGCCAGCCGTGGACGATGAAGATGATCCCTATCGCAACGCGCAGGATCAACAGACCCACAGGGCTGAACGGGGAAAAGATGCTTTCTAACATGATATCCTCCTTACGTTGAACTGTGAACAGGATGTTTTCCAAGTATCTTCTCAATAAGATGGGGTGCTCTGATTTTTGAGAAGCAACTTTTCCAACACTTATTGACTAAACGTCATTTGTTGTGTATTATTCTACTTGGGGTTGTCGTGCAAATCAATCATCAAAAACGCATGTTCGTCGCTTAGACAACAAAGGATAAAAAATGTTGGCTAAAGAAGAAAAGACGCCAGACCTGCGCGTGCGCCGTACACGCCAGCATTTGCAACAGGCATTTATGGAGTTGATGACTGAAAAGAACTTTCAAGCCGTCACAGTCCAAGCCATCACTGAGCGCGCGATGGTGAATCGAGCCACCTTCTACGACCACTTCGCAGACAAATATGCCCTCTTGGAATATTCCATCCGCGAATGGTTCAGGCAGACGTTGAATAACAAACTGCCTGAAGACTTCAGGTTCAGCGCAGAGAATTTGCGACTGCTCATCCTGACAACGTGCGAGTTCTTGGACCAACTCAACGACCACTGCAGGCCGACGGATAAGCAACTTTTGCCCTTGTTCGAAACGCAGATTACAACCTTGATGCGTGAGATTCTCGTAACCTGGCTCGAGGGGGCACAACTAAGGGAAAGCAGTCAGCGCTCATCACCAGAGTTAGTGGCTACGGTCGTAAGTTGGGCAATTTACGGGGCTGCACTTTATTGGAGTCAAGAGAATCGGGCAGAGTCCGCCAGGGAGTTTGTACAGCGCGTGAATCCCATCATCCTGGCCAGTCTGAATCATTCATCCGCCATAGAAAGCCATAAAGTATCTTCTCAGTAAGATGGAGTGGGGGTGTGGAAACCTAGCCCGTTTTTCCACACCCCTCCTTCCCCTGGTTTGTGAGAAGACACTGCTCTGTTGCAAACACACTTTAATATGTCGCTGCGAGGCGATGTTTTTCGCCGAAGCAGTCTCCCAGACCGCGAGGGGATTGCTTCGTCGGGCAAAGAACGCCCTCCTCGCAATGACGCGATGGATTTACGCGCCTTCGGCGTGGGTCCGCGCACGTGGCTCTAAGTATTAGAGCGCGATTTCAAAGACCGCGTCTTGATCTGGTTCGGTGTCGCAATACTGGCAGGTTCGATCATTTTGGGACTGTTTGGATATAGGAATTTCTAGGTACCGGATTTTATGCTTGCGCCATTTGGGTAGATGGTAAAAAAATATCAATAAATCACCTTACGCAAAACGTCCCGCAGGTTTGAGTAAATCAGGCCTGCTGAACAACCAAACCTGCGGGACGATGCGTAACATCAGTCAATGAAGAAGCCGTCTGAAATGGCGGCTTCTTTTCTTTGTCCGTAGGGGGTGATTTTTATTACTCTTCCAGCGTACTGATATCGCCCTCCGGCAATCCCTGCGCGCGCGCCTTCAACACGCGCCGTATGATCTTGCCGGAGCGCGTCTTGGGCAACTTGTCTACGAACTTGATCTCTTCGGGTTTCGCGATCGGACTCAGGTGGGTGGATACGTGCTGGCGCAGTTCCTCCGCCAGTTCTGCCGAGCCGGTAAAGCCTGCCCGCAACAGCACGAAGCAGTGGATAGCCTGTCCCTTGATATCGTGCGATAGACCAATGGCCGCCGCTTCCGCCACTGCCGGGTGGCTGACCAGCGCGGATTCGATCTTTGCCGTGCCCAGGCGATGCCCGGAAACCTTGATAACGTCGTCCACACGGCCAATGATCCAGAAGTAACCGTCCTTGTCGCGCTTGGCTGAGTCGCCGGTCATGTATTTGCCGGGGTACTTGCTCCAATACTGATCGATATAGCGTTCGTCATCGCCGTAAACGGTCCGCAGCATGGCAGGCCAGGGGTTTTCGAGAACCAGATAGCCCTCCTCGCCGTCCGCCACGGGATTGCCGTCATCATCCAGGATTTCCGCTTCCTGCCCGAAGAAGGGCCGCGTGCCAGAGCCGGGTTTGAGCGGCACAACAGGCATGGGCGTGATCATGAACATGTTTCACCCTGTCATTGGTACTGGCGGCCTGTGCTCCCGCTCAACAAACGGCCATGCCGATGAACTCCGGCCAGCCGGATAATAACACTGGTATGGGAAACACAGGCATGATGAACGCCACCGCTACCCCCGGCTCGATGATACCCGACAGCCCCGGCGCTGCCCATATGATGGAACCAATCACCGGCATCAATGTCCAACCTGCCACTGAAACCATCGGCGGGCAGCCGCTCGCCTACACTGACGATAACGGCGTTAATGTCTTTGAATTGACAGCCCGAATGGTGCAGTGGACGCTCACCGAAGGCAACCAGGTTCGCATCATCGTCAAGAACGAACTCGCCGAACCCATCACCATCCACTGGCACGGCGTGGAAGTCCCCAACAGCATGGACGGCGTCCCCGGTGTGACGCAAGACCCCATCCAACCCGGCGAAACTTTCACCTACGAGTTTACCGCTAAACCCGCCGGCACCTTCATGTACCACTCGCACTATGAAGGCGACCGTCAGGTCTCCGCCGGTCTCTACGCGCCATTCATCATTGACCCAAAAACTCCCGAAGCCAACCCGCCCGACGTGGACGTGACCCTGATGCTCTCCGAGTGGCTGATGCGCGACGGCGTCACCTACGCCGCCATGCCGATGGGCGGCATGGAGCCCAACTACTTCACCATCAACGGCAAATCCTTCCCGTCCACCCAGACCATCAACGTCAAAGTCGGCCAGCGCGTACGCATGCGCTTTATTGGCATCGGGCAGTTCATCCACCCCATGCACCTGCACGGCGTCCCGTTCAAAATCGTCGCTACCGACGGCCACCTCATTCCTGATGCAGCGCAACTGACCAAAGACACCATCAGCGTGGCTCCCGGTGAGCGCTACGATGTCGAATTCGTCGCCACCGAACCCGGCCAGTGGATGCTGCACTGCCACATCCTGCACCATACTACGAACGACAACGTCGAACCCGGCGGATCTGCCGCCCCCGAGCCTGCTCCCGTTTCGACAGAGCCATCCATCACCCTTCAGACGAACCCTGCCCCCGCCATGATGGGCGACCTTGAACTTGTTCTGACCGTCAAGGATGCGGTTGGCAACCCCCTCACCGGCGCGACCGTCATGGTGACCGCCGACCACACCGACATGACCGGCATGAGCATGACCGGGCAGGCAATTGAGCAGGGCGAAGGCCGCTATGCCATACAGGCCAACTTCAGCATGAGCGGCAACTGGAGACTAACCGTTGAAGTCAGAAAAGACAGCCAGGTTTTTACCCAGGAGCTGCCGTTGGAAATCAAGTAAGACCTTCAAAAGACCTCTTGCATAAGTGCGACGCACTTTGTCCCCCGAAAACAGAATTATGCTGATTTACGAAAAACGCCATCTGAGATGCAAGCTATGCACATCATAAGTGCGTCGCACATTTGCTTCCTCAAGACTTTTGTAAGAAATCTAAATAAGAATCCGCTTTGTGCATGAAGCGGGTTCTTGTTTTTCTGGTATAACTGCATGCATGAATGCTCCACAAGATCAAAATCCCATCCGTGTCCTGCTCGCCGATGACCACGCCGTCGTCCGGGCGGGCATCCGGCAGTTCCTCGAAACAGTCGGGGATATCCTCGTCGAAGCGGAAGCAGGCGACGGGTCCGAAGCGATGCGCCTGATAGAACAAAATCCGCCCGACGTGGCCGTCCTCGACATCCAGATGCCGGGCGCGAGCGGCATCGAGGTCACGCGCTGGATCCGCACCCACTACCGCACGATGGGTGTTCTCATCCTGACCGCCTACGACGATGAGCCGTATGCGCTGGGCGTGTTACAGGCCGGGGCGAATGGCTACGTGCTCAAAACCGCCGCGCCGGAGGAGATCATCCAGGCGGTGCGGGATGTGTTCGCCGGGAAGTCGGCCATTGACGCCGCCATCGCGCAGAAACTGGTGGCGCGCATTGCTGGACAATCTGTCCAACCGTCGGTCGAAGCGCTGACCGGGCGTGAGATGGAAGTGCTCACGCTGGCGGCGCGCGGCTATACCAACAAGGCGATTGCCGTGCAACTGACGATCAGCGACCGCACCGTGCAGGGACACCTGGCGCACATTTTCGACAAGTTGCAGGCCGCCAGCCGTACCGAAGCGGTGATGCGCGCCGTCTCGCTGGGCTGGATTTCACAGGATATTGCCGCCGCAGACGAATGAAAGCGCGTTTGTTCAAACTTTGGCGCGGACTGCCGGCGCAGTTGTTTTTGCTGGTGGTACTGCCATTCGCCGCCCTGGCGCTGATCATTGCAATCATCAGCCTGGGGTTGCACCAGCAGGTCATGCGCAGTATGGTGGCCGAGCGGGATGTGCGCGCCGTGCGTACGGCGGCAGATTTTCTCCAAAGTCGTATTGAAACTGAACAACAGACCGTGAACGGGCTGGCCTCCTACGCGGCGCAGACGCCGGAGGCTGCGCAGGCGGACCTGGCGGCTTATCTGCGCCTGAATAATCTAAACGGTAAAAACCTGGCACTGTCAGACCCCAATGGGGTTCTTCTGGTCTATGCAGGCGCGCCCGAATTGCGCAGTGTACTCGAGGGGCAAGGTCAATTCACCGAACCGTCAGGGAGCCTCGTTCGACAAACTTCGGATGGCCATTTTGTGCTCATATTGTGGGAGCAAGCTGGGAACGTCACCGCGCTGGGCCTTCTGCCGGTGGATGACCTCGCTCATAGCGTGCTGGACAGCACTTTTCATCCAGACGAACAGGCGGCTGCTTTTCTCGTAGATCCCGGACGGCAGACAATTTTTCACATGGGTAAACTGGACTGGTCGGGCGAACCGGGAACCCATCCCGGCGTGGCCGAAGCTCTGCGCGGCGAAAGCGGATCCACCTACGTCCAGGCTCAGACCTCCGAGCACGTGGTGGCCTACAGCCCGGTCGCGCCGGTGGGATGGGCCTTGATCATCGAGGAGCCCTGGCAGGCAGTGGATACTCCCTGGCTACGCGCCACCCAGTTTGCCCCATTTACGCTCCTGCCGGTGTTGCTGCTGGCGCTCGTGGCGTTGTGGTTTGGCATCTCACAAATCGTCACCCCGCTGCAAAAACTCGAAGCGCAGGCCGTGGAATTATCCTGGGGAGATTTCCAGGCCATCGAACGCCCAGCCGGCGGCATCCCGGAAATTCGCCAGTTGCAGACCGAACTGATCCATTTGGCCCGCAAAGTCCAGGCCTCCCAGCAGAGGTTGCACGATTACATCGGCGCGATCACCGCCGGGCAGGAGGAGGAACGCCGCCGCCTGGCGCGCGAACTGCACGATGAAACGCTCCAATCGTTGATCGCCCTGCGCCAGCGGGTGCAGTTGGCGCGGCTCAAATCCAAAGACGACGAAACCTGCGCTGCATTTGCAGACCTGGAGAGGATGTCCAGCGAGACGGTGGACGAACTGCGCCGCCTGGCGCGCGCCCTGCGCCCGGTCTATCTGGAGGACCTCGGGCTGGTCACTGCGCTGGAAATGCTGGCGCGTGAGACGGGGACTGGTCCGGAGTTGACCGTCCGTTTCGAGCGCAAAGGCGTGGAACGCCGGCTCGACCCGGCGCTGGAGCTTGCACTATACCGCATTGTGCAGGAAGCATTGAGCAACGTAACCCGCCACGCCGGAGCGTCACAGGCCAGCGTGTGTGTGATTTTCCAGGCTGATGAGGTTGTGGTCGAGATCACCGATAATGGACGCGGCTTTACTCCACTGCGCAGTCCGGCAGATTTTGCCGGGGAAGGTCACTACGGCTTGCTGGGGATGCACGAACGGGCCGAGCTGGTTGGGGCAAAGATTACAATCGTCTCCGCTCCGGGCGCGGGGACAACGATCACTGTTAGAGTATAAAGTGAGGATGGTCGATCTGGCAGCCGGAGCGTTCTGCTCCGGTTTTTTGTACCTGTTATAGGCAATTTTGGTATCTTCTCAATTTTCCATCAGGATCGTCTGCACCAGCGACACCCCAATCCCATCCACCACCGTGATGTCCACTCCGCTGATGCGCTTGAGATGCTTGCGAATCTCTTCCGTATTCTTTGACGCATTCTTGCTATGCGATTGGCGCTTTTTTGGAGGAAGCGGCGGCAAGTCGCCTTCTTTCCAATCCGGGCGCGTCAACGCATACATGCGCTCGCTCTCCGCGTCGCAGACTACGATCTCCTCCGCCCCAATGTCCACTCCCGCAGCATTCGGGTTCACCTGGCTCATCCCTGCAAACGGATGGGCTTCTTTGATCCCTCGTGTGCGCTTGCCTCTTTTTCGCATTTCGATTTACTCCTTTTTTTGAGATGATTTCGACTGGCTCAATCCAGCGGATTTTGGTAAGCCCTGTCACTTGGAGGGGATTAGCTTTCTCATCGGGGTCGCTTTGGTCTCGACACTTGCACTTGCACGCAGGTGCAAGTGTACGCAAAGAACGCGGTCGACCTACACGCCACCAGTATTTAAATCAAATAACGATTTACAGCGATTTTACACCCCTGCCATACTGTGGTAACTCCGCTATCTTACAATGGCAGCAGAAAGGAGTTCACCATGTTCAAGATTTCCGTACTGTTCAAGAAGTTCGCCCTGGCGCAGGCTGCGCTGGCCCTGGCCGTCAGCGCCGGGCTGGCCGCCCTGCCCACCGCCAATGTCTACGCTGCCGGACTGGGCGACGAGACCAACCCGCCGGCCGCCCCGGCCGCCCACGCCACCCGTCTGGAGAAAATCTGGGAGCGCGAGCAGACGATCTACGACCGCCAGGGTGAACGACTCGACCGCGCCGATACGGTCGCCGGCAGGGTGCAGACCATCATTGACAAACTCAGCGCGAAGGGTTACGACACCTCGGAAGTCCAGGCCGCGCTGAACGCCTTCGAAGACGCCATCCAGCAAGCCCGGCCGATCCACGAGAGCGCCAGCGGCATCATTGCCTCACACCCGGGCTTCGATGCCAGCGGCAAGGTGACAGATCCCGCCCAGGCGGTCGAGACGGTGAAAGAATTGGGCGCGAAGTTGAAGGAGTTCCGCAGCACGCTGGGCGATCCCTTCAAGCACCTGCGCGATTTGCTGAAAGCCCTCCGCGATACGCGCCGTCAGCAGCCGCCGGCCGAGGCTGCCCCGGCGCCCGCAGGGTAGACAATAACCTCCTGCAGGTTGCGAAGCCTTCGGGCTGTGGCCCTCAGGCCAGGCCTGCGGGAGGTTTTTGTCCTTTGACCAATCCCCCGACTCGGCTTAGAATCAGGACAGGATTCACCGCAGCCTGCCCCCTGGACTGCAGTCCAGGGAGAACGCCGAGTACGCAGAGTTCTTTCTCTGCGCTCTTGGCGCACTTGGCGGTTACTCTTTTACCTTTGCGAGGTGCACATGTCTGCAAAAAAAGTCATTGTTGCCGAAAAGGCGCCGCGCCCGATCGGGCCGTACTCGGCGGCTATCCAGGCCGGGAACCTGATTTTCGCCTCCGGGCAGGCCGGACTCGACCCGGCCACGGGCGACCTCGTCCCCGGCGGGATCGAGGCCGAAACGCGCCAGGTGCTGACCAACCTGAAGAACGTGCTGGAGGCGGGGGGTTCCGGGCTGGAACATGTGGTCAAGACCACTGTCTTCCTGCGCGATATGGCCGACTTCCCCAAAATGAACGCCATCTACGCCGAGTTCTTCGAGGAGAACTTCCCGGCGCGCACCACCATTGCCGCAGCCGGGCTGCCCAAGGGCGCGTTGGTGGAAATTGATGCCATTGCATGTCCAACGAACTCATCCTCCTCGTAGACGACGAACCTTCCATCCTCCAGTTGGCGCGCATGTATCTGGAGCGCGAGAACTTCCGCGTCCAATCCGCTGCGGATGGTGAGGCGGCGCTCGAAGCGGTATCCCGTCTGCGTCCGGCGCTGATGGTGCTCGACCTGATGCTGCCCAAGCTGGACGGTTTGGAGGTCTGCCGCCGCCTGCGCGCCCAGAACGATCCCATCCCCATCATTATGTTGACCGCCCGCGACGAGGATATTGACAAGATCCTCGGCCTGGAACTGGGCGCGGACGATTACCTGACCAAACCGTTCAACCCGCGCGAACTGGTCGCCCGCGTAAAAGCGATATTGCGAAGAAGCGAGCGGGCGGTTTCAACCGCCGCCGCGCCGATCCATCTCGGCGACCTGACGATTGACCCGGCGGGGCGTGAAGTCCGGCTCGGCGAGAAGAACCTCGATCTGCGGACACAGGAATTCGATTTGCTGCTGGCACTGGCCGAGAAGCGCGGCCGCGTGCTCAGCCGCGAGCAGTTGCTCCAGCAGGCGTGGGGCTTCGATTTCTACGGCCAGACGCGCACGGTGGACGTGCATATTGCCCACTTACGTAAGAAACTGGCCGGTAGTTCGGTGAGCATTGAAACTATCACTGGGGTTGGTTATAAGTTGGCCGTTGGAACGTTCGCACGTTGACGCGTTTGAACGTTCCAACGTGCAAACGAAAAAACATGTTCTCTTCTCTTCGCTCTCGATTATGGTTGAGTTACGCCCTGCTCATCGGCGCGGCGCTCGGCGTTGTGGGCATCTTCCTGCTCATCTATTTGCTGCGCAAACCGCTGCTCTACCGGCAGGCCGGTATCCGCCTGCGCCTGGCCGAATCGGTTATCCTTGCGCGGCAGGACAATCTCGCCGGTGTATCCCCTGCGCAATTACAGGCCGCGCTCGACCGGTCTGACCAGACTTTCGAAGTGCGCGCGGTGGTCTTTGCCCCCGATGGCCGCGTGCTGGCTGATTCGCGTCTCGGCAGGGCCGCGCCCATCGCCTTGCCGCCTGTACCGCTCATCCCGCGCGAAAACCCCGTCCTGCGCGATGCCGGCTCCCAACCCTGGTTGTATTCCATGCATCAGTTAGATGTTGGTGGTTGGCTCCTGCTGGCCGTGCCGCGGCCCAAAGTGCCCCTGCTTGCGATCCTGCGGGATGAATTATTTCTGCCTTTCGCCGAGGCCGGCGTTACTGCCCTGCTGCTCTCGTTACTGCTGGCATATTTGCTCAGCCGCTGGGTAGCCGACCCCTTGCAGCGGATGCTGGCGGCGGCGCGCGGTTTCCCCGCAGGACAGCCGCGGCGATTGCCTCTCGAAGGCCCGCGAGAGGTGCAGACCCTGACAGGCGCCTTCAACGAAATGACTGCCCGCGTCCAGGCCGGCCAGAAATCCCAGCGCGATTTCGTCGCTAATGTCTCCCATGAACTGAAGACGCCGTTGACCTCGATCCAGGGTTTCGCCCAGGCCATCCTCGACGGCACGGCGGATACGCCCGAGGCGCGTGCCCAGGCTGCCGGCGTGATCCATGCCGAGGCCGGGCGGATGCACCGCCTGGTGCTGGATCTGCTCGATCTGGCCCGCCTGGATGCCAGCACCGCCGACCTCCAGCGCGCCGCGGTGGATATGGCTGCCCTGCTCAACATGGTGGCCGAGAAATTCTCACTTCAGACCGGGCAGGCGAATGTGGCCTTGCAGGTCGAGGCAGCGGCGCTGCCCACACTCAGCGGCGATGGCGACCGGCTGGCGCAGGTGTTCACCAATCTGGTGGATAATGCGCTGAAATACACCCCTGCGGGCGGGCAGGTCACATTGCGCGCCGCGGCCATCGGCGGGCAGATGGAAGTCACGGTCAGTGATAGCGGTGCGGGGATACCGCCGGAGGCGCTGCCACACATCTTCGAACGTTTCTATCAGGCTGACCCGGCGCGGCGCGGGGGTGAAGGGCATGGCAGCGGGCTGGGACTGGCAATTGCCCGTGAGATCGTCCTTGCGCACGGTGGTACAATTACGGCTCGCAGTACGCCTCCCAAGGGCAGCACCATCGTGGTGCGATTGCCGCTGGCCTCGCCGGAGGCTTCCACCATCATCTCGCGGCGCAAGAAATCGTAGTGATGACGCCCAGTTGAAACCCATGGCTGATGCGGCCAAACCCGCTCAAGCGGGTTGCCTGACGCCCAGCTGGTGGCGTATGATTATCGAACGGGGAAGAGTATAATTCTCCCTGATGATTGGCGAAAAGTGATCATAGTGAGAAGTTAGCGTAGGTTTTGTGCAAACAAAAGCCATAGCGCTCTAAATCGCAAAAAGCAGCACTTTTACAACTAAACCCAGCTCGGTTAAGCTTATGGCGATACCCGAATAGGAGGATCGCCATGAGCGAAGAGCTAACACACCATGCCATGTTGGTAGCCTGGGACGACCCTTCGGCAGGCTCAAGGCAGGCTTTGCCCGGCGGATCGGACTGGTGGAGAAGATCCAAGCGATCGACCTGCACCAGAAGACGGTCGTACACAGCCCTCAAACGAAGGTGCTGGAGTTTTTTGTGGCCGTTCTTGGCGGCTTGGAACACTTACAGGA
>JBDRTP010000370.1:0-6994 GCA_043823965.1 Chloroflexota bacterium | reverse complement strand
GAATTTCTTAGAAATTATACACTAAGGCTTCACTGAAAAAACACCTTTTTACCACCAAGACACGAAGGCACAAATATTATTGGTAATGAAACTTCGTGCCTTTGTGACTTCGTGGTAAATGCCTTTTTGCCGAGTAGGCCTTCGGCAGTGGACTCTTAGATGCAATACTGTTTGGTTTAGATGGTCGGGCTCCCAAAGTACCACGAAGTGGTATGCCCGACGGCGTGCCCGCAGGGTGCTTCGCGAGGAGCCGTCTCTGCCGAGTAGTCCTTCGGCAGACTTATCTAAACAGTATTGCCCATAGACGCGATTGTAAGTTAGTTTTGGCGATTCGCCAAGCCAAATATGGAGCCAAATTGGTTACGCGCAGTTTGACCTTGCAATTTCATTAGTGTAAGCGCTGAGAGATTCAGATATAATGTAATTATGGAGCTCAGATTGTTCATTCCCGTACTAAGCGGGCTTGCGCTTGGTTGGCTGATCAACTATCTGGCCGACGTACTGCCGCACACCCTGGACAACGAATGCTCCGCGCGCCTCAGCCGGCCGCTTTGCCTGAACCCGGCTTGCGGAGCAGCTTTCCATTGGACGGATTACCTGCTCCTGCGCGGCTGCCCCAAGTGCGCGCGTAGCCGCAGGCTGCGGACGTACGTATTGCTCATTTTAACCGCGGCCATATCCATTTATATTTGGCTTTCACCACCCAGGCAATTGGGCTTTGCCCTTGGCTCAGTGGTATTGACATATCTTCTATTGGTGGCGGTCATCGATCTCGAACACCGCCTGATCCTGCGCCCGCTCAGCATCGCCGGGCTGATCCTGGCTGCGCTGATAGGGATTTATGTGCGCGGCTGGCAAAGTACACTGCTCGGCGGAGCGGCGGGTTTCGGCATCATGTACCTCTTTTACCTGCTCGGCGTCCTGTTCACCCGCTGGCGCGCACAACGAATGCGTCGTGCCCGGCGCCTGGGAAAAGCAGATGGCGAACCCCCGAACTACGGGGGTGAACCCCCAAACTACGGGGGCGAGGAAGCCCTCGGTTCCGGGGACGTCACCCTGGCGACCATCCTCGGTCTGCTCTTAGGCTGGCCGCTTATCTGGTTCGGATTATTGCTTGGAATACTTTTTTCAGGCGTTGTCGGCTTGATAATCATTTTAGCTCTTTTGCTCACTCGTCGCTATAAAACACATGCCTTCAACGTCTTTATCCCGTATGGCCCATTTTTTATCTTGAGCGCGTTTTTGTTGATTTATTTTCCGATGTGGATGAGCAAGTTGGTTAAGTAGCGCACAATCGAATCGGATTATCGGAGTCAGGATGATGCCATTTCTCGCGGCAAATCGAACGGGACGTACCAAGGCGCAGACCATGGTGGAATTTGCCTTGATCCTGCCCATCCTTCTGATGATTATTTACGGTCTGCTCGAAGTCGGCAGGCTGATATTCATTTACAGCACGGTCGTTTCGGCCAGCCGCGAAGCCGCCCGCTATGGCTCGGCGACGGGCCTGGTCAGTGGAACAGAGCAATATAAGAATTGCCCAGGCATCCGGGACGCGGCGCAGAGAGTGGACTTCTTGAACGCCATTGACGACATTGCCATCGCCTACGCCAGCAACCCAGGCCAGCCGACCACTTACAATATTACTTCCTGTCCGCCCGGCGATCTCGCGAGCGGCGCCCGCATTCGGGTCACAGTGACAGCCTCATTTACGCCGCTGGCGGCGATCGTCCCCTTAGAAGAAATCGATATCATATTATGGAATGCACGCACAATTATCGGAAGTGTTCAAATTGTGCCCTGAACCTATCATGAAAGAAAAAGTGACCCTTAAGCAGGTTTATCATAAAGAAAGAGGCCAAAGCCTGGTCGAGCTTGCCTTGACTTTACTCATCATCCTCACTCTCCTGGCGGGAACTGTTGATTTAGGCATGGCTTTCTTTTCTTACGTTGCCCTGCGCGATGCAGCCCAGGAAGGGGCGCTGTACGGTTCGATCAATCCTGACACAGATGGAATACGCGATCGCGTAAAATCGTCTTCCAGCACGCCAATCGATTTTTCAGCATTCCCGGACGAAGATATAGGTGTACAAATCGTCGGCAACGCCTGCCAGGGCCTGACCAACGGCGAACCTAACGGCGTGCAAGTCACCGTCACATATGACTATATACTCACCATGCCCTTCATCGGAGCGATCCTGGATACGAATAAAATACCACTGACGGCCTCGGTCACGGATACCATTTTAACGCCCGCGTGCCCATAACGTTCAATGTAAGGATGATGGAGGTAACATGTTACCCAAGGCATTTTCACAAAGAGGACAGGCCTTGATCCTGATCGTGGCCGCGATTGTCGGTCTGGTCGCGCTCACTGCTTTGGCTATTGATGCGGGCAATGCCTTTTCCGATCGCCGCCATGCTCAAAACGCCGCGGATACCGCCGCGCTGGCGGCCGCACTGGCGAAAATCCAAGCCCAGAGTCAGTCTCCAGCTCTAACTCCAGAGGAAATCCAAACAGCCCTACAAAATGCTGCGATTTCTCGCGCCACCAGCAACGGCTACCCTGACAACACTGTGACCATTAATAATCCACCCGCAGCAAGCTGCAACGGGACAAATGGCCCTTACGCAGGTAATGCTGAATATATCCAGGTCATCATCCGCTCCACTGTGAATACTTTTTTCGCGCCCATTGTAGGTATCAACCAATTGAACAACTGCGTGGAGGCCATCGCCAGGGCCAAACCAAGCGAACCACCCGGTGAAGGGGCTGCCATATTATCACTGGCCTGCGATGGTAAAAGGGCTATCGAGGCTGGAGGAAGTACCGAAATCGTGGTGCATGGAGGGGGCGTTTATTCCAACTCCAATGATGCTGAAGCCATTTATGTACAGAAGCTTACGAACCTGCAATTGGACCCAGGCTACAAGGCAGTGGCAGTCGGCGGCGTGAATGTACCTGAAGGCTACCCTTATGATGATTATGTTCTTCCTCCTCTATTCCCATGTCCGTTACCTGCTGATGATCCCTTACTACTACAACCTCCTTATCCTTGCGATTTCAATATAGGTACCTTTAATCCTCCAAATGGGACGGTCTTAACCCCCGGTGTCTATTGCATATCAGGATTTTTCAATGAAGCTGACATCACTGGAACCGGCGTTACGTTCATAATGCTGAATAAAGGTATTAGTTGGCAGGGAAATTCTCAAATGCATCTATCCGCCCCAACCACCGATAACGATTCGACAAAAGGGCTTTTGATCTATCTCCCGCCATCCAATTATGGAGCGGTTACAATCAATGGTACTGCAAACACGGAATTTACCGGGACCATTTTAGCGCCTTCTTCACTAATAACGGTTTCAGGTGACCTTGAAGGCGGGGGAGAAATAAAAAGTTCATTTATCGGTCTGAAGGTCAAACTTACTGGAAAAGGAGAGTTTAACGTTTTCTATAGTCCCGGAGATAATTGGGAGTACAAGCCCGCGATTGAGTTATCAAAATAGAAAGGTATATCTATGCGTTTCTGGAAAATCATCCTTCCCCTCATTCTTTTGGCGGCCTGCGCACCCGTGCCGGCCGGGGTAACGCCCTCACCAACACCCATCGAATTGACCAGCGGCGCTCTCTGGCTGCGCATCATTTCCCCGGCAGATGAGGCAATCCTGGCAGCGCCGCAGGTTGAAGTCCGCGGCGAGGCGCCGGCAGGTACTGTGCTCTCGATCAACAATGAGATTCTCATCGTCCCGGCGGAAGAAGAATTTGCAGTCACCTTTCCGCTCGAAGAAGGGCCAAACGCCATCGAAATCGTCGCCAGTGACATCCAAGGAACCGAAATCACTCTTATTCTGGTAGTCACTTATCAGCCATAGCGAGGTAACCATGAAAAGGATATCCGTACTGATCGTCTTGTTGACCATTCTTACCGCCACGCAGGTGTTGGCCAGCCCGGCCGAGTCCGTGGACGTAAAAAAGACCCCCGTGCACATACCAGGTGCGCAGGCGATTGTGAACGCCGCAAAAACACCGGGTGCGCAGGCAACCGCACGCGCCATCCAGCGCGCCTCCGAAGGCATTGGCAACCGACATGGAAAGCGTGTGAACTACAGAGGGACCATTGCATCCGCCGATGCAGCCAGCCTGACCCTGACGCTTGCCGACGGCTCTTCCGTAACCTTCAGCCTGACCGCCGATACCCGCATTCGCATCCCCACCCTGGGCCAAACCGCCGCAGCCTCTGCCCTGATGCCCGGAGCAAAAGCAGGCGTTCATGCCGCGCAGGATGAAACGGGCGCGCTGACCGCCCTGGCCGTGCCGGTTATCCCCGGCAAGCCTGTACGCGCTCATCGCGTCGGCACAGTCACCGATTACCAGCCAGGCGCCAGCCTGACCATCCAGGCCACTGAGGGGAATACTTACACTTTCCTGCTCACCACTGCGACGGAAATTTTGCCCGCTGACCGCGCCAACCAACTTGCTGATGGCGCCCGCGTCACCGTCATCGCCCCGCGCGATGTGACCGGCGGCGTGCTGACCGCCAGAGGTGTCATCATTCATCCTGCCAGCCAGCCTTGAACGTTTAACGTTTACAATGGCCGGACCCGAATTACTCCCCCGCGCCACTCCCCCCACTCGGTGGAGGTATGGAAATGCTCAGTTCTCATGCTCCTATTATCACACACTTATGCAAGAGGTCTATTTTACCGATGAATGACAAACGTAGTCAACGAGGGCAAGCCTTGATCCTGATTGTGCTTGGAATTGTGGGTCTGGTGGCGATCACCGCCCTGGCAATTGACGCCGGCAATGCCTTTTCTGATCGCCGTAACGCCCAAAACGCCGCGGATACCGCCGCGCTGGCCGCCGCGTTGGCCAAGGTGAATAACCAATCCATATCGGATGCCTCCATATCGGATACCGTCAAAAACATCACTACGCCCAATGGTTACCCAGACACACGAATCACAGTTAATGCAGTTATTTATGTCCCAGGCAGCAACCCCAACGCAGGCATCACAGTCAATAATCCACCAGGCGTATATGATTGTGACCCGAGCGATACGCCTAGTCCTTATATCGATGACCCTGACTATATTCAGGTTATCATTCACTCAACCGTGAATACTTTCTTCGCTCCGATTGTCGGCATTGACCAGCTCCACAACTGCGTGGAGGCTATCGCCAGGGCCAGGCCTTCTTACACCGCACCGATGTTCTTCGGAAATGCCATAGTCAGCCTCGCACCGACCGATTGCTCTGCCTTCCGGGTCAGCGGCACGGGGGATGTGACCGTGACCGGCGGCGGGGTTTTCGTGAACTCGTCTTGCTCGGGCAGCCAACCATCTTCCAATGCTTTTCGGCAAGAAGGTTCCAGTTCATTGACCGCGCCATCTATTTCCGTTGTTGGAGGAGCATCCTACACCCCAGGAGATGTCACTCCTGCGCCGACGGTCGGTGCGGAACAAATACCCTACCATCCTGAATATATATGGCCCGCCCCGACATGCAGCGGGGCTGGCTCTTACACGAAAGTAGGGAATATCGCCACACTGACGCCGGGCAGTTTCAGTTCTTTTCCGCCTGTTGGCGGCAGTGTCAAAACCTATATTTTGCAATCGGGCATCTATTGCATCTCGGGCAATTGGAGCGCCGGCAGCCAGGACTCTTATACGGGCAGCAATGTATTGCTCTACATCATCAATGGCAGCGTGACCTGGAACGGCGCCGCAACCATCAATCTGGATGCGCCTGACTCAGGAGAATTTGCCGGATTGCTGCTCTATCTCCCTTTGACAAATGATAGCGACGTGAGCATCAACGGTAATTCCAGCTCGCAATTTATTGGGACCATCCTTGCACCGGCATCCGATATTGACGTGGCGGGTACAGGCTCAACGGATGGTCTATACAGTCAAGTTATCGGCTATATTATCAAACTTACCGGCGACAGCGCAACCAATATCAACTATTCAGATGAAGATAACTATGATATTACTATTCCACCATCTATCGAATTAGCAAGATGAAAAACCGCTGAATAAGAAAACCGGCTGGCGCGGTTTGCCAGCCTGTTTTTTCAGGTATAATTCCCGTCCACACCCAAAATCACGGAGGTGAAACGGATCGCTTCACAGGTTACGGGAAAGACAGCGCATGAACTTTAGTTGAGTAGTTGGGTAGTTGGATAGTTGGGTAGTTGGGTGGTTGGGTAGTTGGAAGTTCGGAGAACTATGCAACTACAAAACTAAGCAACTACTGAACTACGTAACTACAAAACTAAGGAACTACAAAACTAAACAACTATAAAACTACATAGCAGAAGCCCTCCGGGGACGCCACGCCCCGATCTCTTTCCCTCCTTTCGAAACTTTGCGACAACGCCGCGCGGGTGACCGGGCGGACAAAAGCGCGAAGTGTGGCAATGACGAGAACAGAGAATAGAGAACAGAGAATAGAGAATAGAGAATAGAGATTTGTAAAGAATCCTGGACTATTCTCTACTCTCTAATTTCTACTCTCTACTCTCTAATTTCTACTCTCTACTCACTACTCTCTCATCTCTAATACCGGAGGGATCCCCCATGTGTGGAATCGTCGCTTACATCGGCGCGCGGGATGCGACGCCGATCATCCTCAACGGCCTGAAACGGCTGGAATATCGCGGCTATGATTCCGCGGGACTGGCTGTCTTGCAGGACGGTAAAATCGAAATCCGGCGCGATGCCGGAAAACTGGCCCGGCTGGCAGAAATGGTCAACGGCTCGCCCATCAGCGGCTCGCCGGGCGTCGGGCACACGCGCTGGGCGACGCATGGCGCGCCCTCGGCGCGCAACGCGCATCCGCATTTCGGCGCGACCGGCCGCGTGGTCGTCGTCCACAACGGCATCGTCGAGAACTTCATCGAACTGCGCGAGGAGTTGATTGCCGAGGGCACCGAATTCAGCTCCGACACCGACACCGAGACCATCGTCCACCTGGTCGAACATC
>JBDRTP010000369.1:0-3244 GCA_043823965.1 Chloroflexota bacterium | reverse complement strand
GGAATGTGCGTTTTTCCTCCGAGTAGGCCTTCGGCGGCAATAACGGTATTATAATTCGGCGACCTTCGGCCGAGTAGGCTTCGGCGCAGTACACAGTAAAATACTCGAAATATAAAGAAATCGTCAAGCATGTTTCTAGCCACTTGACACTTTGGGAATAGGACGCGGATAAACGCCGATGAACGCGGATATTTTTGAAAAAAGCAGGGTAAAAAAGTACATTTTCCGCGTTTTCCCGAGTAGGCCTTCGGCGCGCTCGTCCGCGTCCCATTTTTGAAACTGTCAGGTGGCTAGCATAAATTCAAACATGATATACTCGCGCTGAAACTTCTGAAACCCGGTGGGGTTATTTTTAGTAGACCCCTCCGGTAAGGTGATAGTGTGCCGGAGTATAAAGAGGACAGAATCTTGGCGCGTGCCTCCCAGGGTGATCAAGAGGCTTTCGGCGTCCTATACGAGCAGTACGTAGAACGGATCTTCAACTACGTTTATTATCGTACTGGAAACGTGCACGATGCTGAAGACTTGACGGCCCGTGTTTTTTACCGCGCCATGCACCACATCCACAATTACCGCGACCGGGGCGTGCCATTTTCGGCCTGGTTATATCGGATCGCCCATAACCTGGTCGCGAACTGGCATCGTGACCGCAGCCGCCGTCAGGAGATCCCGCTCGATGATACGCCAACTCTCCACTATAAGGGTGATCCACCCGAAGTAAGGATGATGCTGGCCGAGGAGCGGGAGGCGCTGCTCAAGCTTATTCGCCGCCTGCCATCCGAACGCCAGCACCTGTTGATCCTGAAATTTGTGGAGCAAATGTCCAATGCAGAGATTGGCCAGATCATGGGACGCAGCGAGGGCGCGGTGAAAAGCCTGTATCACCGCACGCTGTTGGCGTTACGTGATGGGGTTGGTGGAATTGATTTATTGGAAGGAGGATAAAATGTTGCGCATTATTACCGATGGCGCCGCCGATATGCCGGAAGGATGGGGAGAAGAGTACGATTCTTTCGATCTCGGTGGCCGCCAATCTTGGACCTGGCACGGTCGGTCTGGTTGTTTATCCAGTGGGAGAGTGACAATATGGAAGTGACAAGACGTTTGGTGGAAGCCTCAAAAGATAAGGCCGCCTTGATAGAGAAACGGCTGGCAGGCATTATGAAACCCGTCCGGCCGCGCCAGGAATTCGTGCGCAGCCTGCGTCAACGAATCCAGGTTACCAACCAACCTGCCATCGTCCGCAGGTTCACGCAGCGACAATTTATATTCCTGCTCATCGCTGGCATAATCTCCAGCGCCATTTTGTTGGTGATGGGTGTGCACGCCTTTTTTTCGCTGTTGACAGCGTTAGGAGTTCTTCACGCTGACCGCCAGATGCGGCGCGGACGGGTGGGGACCTCTTCCCCTCACGCTTGAGGCTGACTCGCGAAAGATTTTTGCCATGAATTCCGCGCTTGCACCTGCTGCAAGTGCAGGCGAATTACACCAACGAGCCTGACTCGGAATAGAGCCAGGCTCGTTTTCGCTTTTTGGCTCTTAAAGATTTCACCCCACCAAACCCCAAAGCCCCCATTTTTTTAGCGGTGTAAGTAGTATAATCCGCCGAACCGAAATTTGGGCCAAATTTTTTCTAGCCACCTGACACTTTGGAATAGGACGCGGATGAACGCGGAAAAACGCGGAACTTCTTTTCTAAAACGGCAAAAAAACGTTCTTTTCCGCGCTCGTCGGCGCTCGTCCGCGTCCCATTTTTGAAACTGTCAGGTGGCTAGAATTTTTTCAGAGAGGAGAATTCTATGAAAGCCAAATTTTCACAAGCAATTGGGTTGATCGTTGCTCTGAGTCTGGTGCTGGCGGCCTGCAAGTCGGTCACTCCGACCGAGCCGGTCGCTACTGCCGTGCCTGTCAGCGAGCAGCCGGTGGAGATCACCGGCGCGTTCGATTACACCAACAGCATCATCACCGACTACTACGTCGAACACGCCGTAGCGCTGGTGGATATGTACGGCTTCGTCACCCGCGACCAGGAATGGGAGATTCCGGTCTCTTCGCAGACACTGGGCTTCCTCGACCTGGATGCTGAAGCGATGCACGGCGAATACACCCTGCAACTGCCGGCCAAACCGAGCGGCATGCAAGCCGACGTGGATAACGACGGCCAGACCGACGACGGCGTGCAGGTCTTCGCCGTGTCGTATTGGCCGAATTTGACTGGCGGCCCGTACTCGGAAGGCGATGACCGCTCGCGCGGCTGGCCGACCTACCTGGCCTCAGTCATCACCGATACCGAGAACAAGGACGAGGTCATCGGCGGCAAATTGGTCGTCTGGGGGGGTGATGGCAAGCAGCAGTTCCCGACTGGCTTCGGCGCGGACGGGATGCTCTTCACCGCCGACGACCCGGTCAGGACGATCCCGGCGGGGTACTCGATCGTTGACCTGGACAGTGACCCGTTCACTGTCTCTCAGGAACCCGAGCCGGAACTGACCCTGTACGAGCCGCAGGATGTTGCCCTCAAGGATTTCTCCGGCCTTTCGTACACCGAAGCCTTCGACAAGATGTTCGAAATTGTGCGTAAAGAATATGCCTTCAACGGCATCGCGGGCAAGCAGCCCGATTGGGACGCGCTCTACGCCGAACTGAAGCCGCGCGTCCAGCAGGCGGAGCAGAACAAAGACGCCACGGCCTATTATCTGGCACTGCGCGATTACACCTGGGCTTTCAAGGACGGTCATGTGGGTCTGGGCGGCGGCGACATGGGCTATAACATGTTCATCGAAGCAACCAAAGGCGGATATGGCTTTGCCATGCGCGAACTGGATGATGGTCGTTTTATCGTTGTCTTCGTGCTGGACAATGGCCCGGCAGCCCGGGCTGGCATGACGGTCGGCGCTGAGGTGACCGAATTCAACGCTGAGCCGGTCGGTCAAGCGCTCGAGGTTGTCAAACCCTGGTCCATGCCGCATTCCACCGACTGGTCTTTACGCTACCAGCAGGCGCGCTACCTGCTGCGCGTCGAACCAGATACCGAGGCTGCCGTTACTTTCGTCAATCCGGCTGGCGAGCTACAGACGGCAATTCTCAAAGCGATTGCCGAACGTGATTCCTTCAACGCCACCTCGGTCTACGCCAATGCACCGGAGGATCTCCTGCCGGTGACCTACGAATACCTTGATTCGGGGGTGGGCTATATCCGTATCAGTTCCAACTATGATGATCTGGGCTTGATCATCAAACTCTT
>JBDRTP010000368.1:0-4550 GCA_043823965.1 Chloroflexota bacterium | reverse complement strand
GAAATGCTCGCAAATTTCAAGAGTTTGGTTCACCAATCTACGCAGTACCCTGTAATATGATTGGTAACTGCGTTCTAAGCCGGTGCAGCTTGCCCGTAGAGCTTATTGCGGATCTGCACTACTTGCCGGCGCAACTGGTCATCGCGTTCGAGCAGGTCGGCAACTTTATCGCAGGCATACCTGACCGTAGTGTGATCGCGCCCGCCGAAGGCTTGTCCAATCCGTGGCAGGGAGAGGTTGGTTTCCCGCATCAGGTACATGGCGATCTGGCGTGGCAGGGCAACAGCACGTGAGCGGTCGGGGCTGAGCAGCCGCTCAACGCTCAAGTCGAAAGCCCGTGCAACAACATTGACCACGGTATCCGGCTTGATGTTGCCGCGTTGGGGCAGCAAGTCAGCCAGAGCAACTTCTGCCAGTTGCGGAGTCATCGCCATGCCGCTCAAGTCAGCAAAGGCGACGATGCGATTAAGCGCACCCTCCAGTTCTCGGATGTTGGATTGCACCCGGCGGGCGATGAGTTCCATGATTTCTGCCGGCACCCGTTGCCCGGCGCGTTCGGACTTGGCGCGCAGGATCGCCAGGCGGGTTTCCAGATCGGGAGGCTGGACATCCGCCGCGAGGCCCCACTCGAAGCGCGAGCGCAGACGCTCCTCCAGCGTGGCCAGCGATTTCGGCGGCCGGTCCGAAGAGATGATTAGCTGCTTGTTCTGTCCGTGCAGGCAATTGAAGGTGTGGAAAAATTCTTCCTGTGTGGCTTCCTTGCCGGCGATGAACTGGATGTCATCAATCAGCAGGACATCAATCGAGCGATATTTATCGCGAAACGCTTGCGTGGTGTGCGAGCGAATAGAATTGATCAGGTCGTTGGTAAACTCCTCGCTGGAGACGTATAAAATGTCAAGTCCATGTTCCTGGCAGTAATTCCCGATGGCGTGGAGAAGATGGGTCTTTCCCAGCCCGACACCCCCATACAGGAAAAGTGGGTTGTAAGCACCGGCCGGGTTTTCGGCAACAGCCTGTGCGGCGGCGTGCGCCAGCCGGTTGTTTGGGCCGACGACGAAATTCTCGAAGGTGTAGCGGGGGTTCACCGTCGCGTTGCGGGGGCGAGAAGCCGCGGCTTCATTTTCCTCAGCAGCCTCCGCAGCCGGCCCGCAGGTGGCAGCCGAAGGGTCCGCGATCGTTTCGCTCCCGCCTGGAGAGACGATAAATTGCACATCTACGTCACGGTTCATAATGCCCATCAGCAGGCGGGTCACTGTACTGGAGAGACGGCTTTCCAACCAATCGCGGGCGTACGCGTTACGGACACTAATCGTAAATATCCCCTGGTCAAAATTAACCATTCTGGTATCGCGCACCCAGGTGTCAAATGATGCTTTTGGCATATCCATCTGGAGTTGCCCGAGCGCAGACTGCCAGGCTTGTTCTACATTCATTCTCTTCCTCCGGTAAGGTGACTTTTCTATAATTCAGGGAGGTGTGGATGTACGCCCGCCCACCGAGTAGGCCTTCGCGAAGCACCCTGTGGGTCGGCACCGCCCACACTTACGGCCTCATCCCGGCAAATCCAAGAGAACCCAGTGCGGTGAGGTACAGGGAAGCAAGCCCACCGCTTTCGCCGAAGGCCTACCGAGTAGGTGCTGCGCACTCGGCAATGGGATTGTTGTCTTAACTATTCGTATGGATACTGACTTACTTTTGGGGTGGATAGTGCCTACTATCCCTGTATGCAAAATATATTTTAGCAGAAATAGGCGCGATATTCCATACGTAAAACCTACGCTATCTTAAAAACTTCCAAGTTTTTAAGGTCATTGAAATCTTAAAAAGTCTGCAAGACAAACGAAACCTCCACACATAATAAGAACACCTGTTCGCCGCCACAGCCGCTGCTATTGACTTTTTATGACACCATATCCGGCGATGGGGGATGAATACTTCCTATGTTACTATGGCTGCCCTCGCCAACCTTAAAAAATGCCGTCTGGCACAAATACACTTGCATGAAGATGTGAAACGCAAGATTTGGGGTTTCGTTCAGTCACTCAGGCCTGTTTTCTGCCGAGTAGGCCTTCGGCGCCGAGTACCTTTTACGAGCGCGGTACCCAGGCGAGAATGGTCGTCCCCTCGCCTGGAGTGGAGGTGACATCCAGGTCGCCGCTCACGTTGTGGACGCGTGTCATCATATTGGCCAGTCCATGTCCAACCATTTTGTTTATTTCCGCCACATAGAAGCCGCGTCCGTCGTCGTGGATCTCGAGCAAGACCCGGTCAGAGGAGACCCATAAGTCCACGCTCACTTTCGTGGCGTGGGCATGTTTGGCTACATTCGCCAATGCTTCCTGACAGATGTGAAACAAAGCCATGGCATGTAATTGCGGCAGGTCGCCCAGGTGATCGTTCTTGGGGCCGGCAAGGGTGATTTCCGCCTTGGCATTCTGTTGGAACTCAGCTATCAATCTTTGCAGGCCTTCCATCAAGCTATCATCCCACATATCGCGCGGGCGCAGGTCGAGAATATAGGTGCGAATATCCCGGATGGTGCGGTTTAAATCGTCCATAGCTTTTTGAATGCGATTGTCGGCTTGCTGAATATCCTCGCGCATCAGCAAGCGCGCATTCTCCAGCGCCATCCCGACACCATAAATGGACTGGATGACACCATCGTGCAGATCCATGCCAATGCGCTCACGCTCTTCCAAGACTGCCACGCGCCGGGCGTTGAAATGCAGGCGCGCATTCTCGATGGCTGTACCAGCCGCCGCGCCGACTGAGATGAGCATCTGGATCTCGTTCTCTTCGAAAGGTCTTTGGCTGCGGGCGGCCAGGCTGAGCACCCCAACCAATTCGCCCCGCGCCGTCAACGGGATGCAGACCATTTGCTTAAAGCCAGCCTGTACCACCGCTTCGCGCAAGAAATATTTATCCTTCTTTAGATCGTGGCTGATTGCTGGCTGCATGGTCTCCGCCACCAGGCCGATGGTTCCTTCGCCAATCCTGAACCGGTTGCGCGTCCAGAAAGCTTCAGCGGCCTCGCCGCGATGTAATACCAGGCGCAGGGTGTGCCCGTCGTCCTCCCGCAGGAAAATTTCACCAGCTTCCACCTTGAAATGCGCCATTAATTGAGCCAACGTTTTATTCAGTATTTCTTCCAATTCCAGTGAGGAGGCCAACGCCGACCCGATGTGGTTGAGCAGAGCTAAATCCTCATTGCGTTGGGCAAGAGTCTGGTCATGCTTGCGCAGACTTTCGTACAAACGCGCATTCTGGATGGCGACGCCCGCGTAGACCGCCAACATTTCGATGACCTTTTCGTCATCTTCTGTGAATTCAGGGAAATCTTTTTTTTCTGTCAGGTAAATTTGCCCTAATTGTTTATCCCCCACCCGGATGGGCACGCCCAGTAAAGAATGCATGGGTGCATGGCTGGACGGAAAACCCACGCTGCGCGGGTCATCCTTAATCTCCGGGATACGGAGGGTGCCCCCCCCTCTCATCAAAGCGCCAATCAAGCCCCGGCCCCTGGGCGGGTGAGGGATGCGTTTGATTTCCTCGGCTGTCATGCCTACAGTGATGAACTGCTTTAGTTTCCCCTGCTCATCTAACACGCCCAAGGCGGCATAGTGTGCCCCGGCCTGCTCGCAAGCCAGGGAAGCAATGCGTTCCAACAGTGTTTCGAGCGAAACGTCCTTGACCAGTTCAAGGCTCGCAAGATGTAGCGCGATCAACCGCTCTTGCCGAGTAGGTGCTGCGCATAACTGTTCACGCGTCAGGAGCATCAGGATACCTCGTTTAATGATGACAATTTTACCCTATATGTCCACATTCGCCAAGTTTGATAGGTTTTGCCAGAAGGGGAACGTAAAATAGCCACAGACACTTGCACCTGCTGCAAGTGCAGGTGTAAACACTGATAGAGAGACTCATAAATATGACAACTTCCCGCATCCCCGGATTTTATAGCCTCCCGCTAAGTGAACGTCTGGACAAACTCGCCGAAGCCGCCGGATTGACCCCGGACGATCTCGCCGCTTTCCGGACCCTTAGCGGGCTGACCGTTGACCAGGCCGACCACATGGTTGAGAATGCCGTCGGCATACATGCCCTACCGCTTGGCATCGGGCTGAATTTTGTGGTCAATGGGCGCGAGGTGCTGGTGCCGATGGTCATCGAGGAGCCGTCGGTTGTAGCGGGCGCGTCGTTCATGGCAAAACTCGTCCGCGCGGGTGGTGGTTTCCAGGCCGAAACCAGCGCGCCGGAGATGATCGGTCAGATGCAGGTGCTGGATGTGCCCGATCTGGCTTTGGCTCGTCTGGCTCTTCTGGAACAGAAAGATATCCTCCTCGCCGAAGCCGATGGCATTGATCCTGTTCTCAAGAAACTCGGCGGCGGGGCGCGCGATTTGGAAATTCGCATCATCGAAGATTCGCCGATTGGCCCATTTCTGGTGCTGCATCTGATCTACGATGTGCGGGATGCGATGGGCGCCAACGCGGTCAACACGGCCTGTGAGCGGCTCGCGCCGCGCGTGGAAGAATTCACCGGTGGGC
>JBDRTP010000367.1:0-7301 GCA_043823965.1 Chloroflexota bacterium | reverse complement strand
TCTGGCGGGGATCAACGAAAACGGGGGGCAGTTCAGGGGGTATCCCGGTGGTTACTTTCACCTTCTCCGGGGACGGTCGTTTCTGCAACACCCGGGCAACCAGCTCCGAGGCAGTTACTTCCTCCCGCTCCAAAAATCTGGTGCGCGAGACGTCCAGGAGGTCTGAAATAATGCCCTCCGCATTGCCGACCTCTGAAGAGATCATCTCCAGATACTCCCAGGTGGTTTCGTCGGCATCGGTGTTAATGCTCCTGAGGTAGTAGATTGCATTGCTCATCACGCTTAGGGGGTTGCGCAGTTCATGGGCCACACCGCCCGCCAGTTGACCCAGTATGGCCAGCTTCTCCCCGCGGACCAATTGCTCCCGGGTATCCCGGAGTTCCGCAATCGTCGCTTCAAGCCGCTCCTCAGCCCGCTTGCGCTCGGTGATTTCCGCCTGCAAGGAGGTGTTGGCGCTTGCCAGTTCTGCGGTCCGTTCCTGAACGCGGGTTTCCAGCTCGGCGTGCGCCCGGCGCAGCGCCTCCTCCGCCTGCTTGCGGGCTTCCATCTCGCTCTGTAGCGCAAGACGCGATTGGTCGGAAGCTGCCAGCAACTCCCGCGCCAGCTTTTCGGAGGCTGCGATTGCATCGCTGCGTTTCTGCTCGGTCAGGTCGGTTGCCACCAGGCAGAAGGACTCGGACGTCTCGTTGATGGGCAGGTCGCTCACCGAAAGATAGACCGGCACCAGTGTTCCGTCGCTGGCGGTAAGAACAAGTTGCTCGCGGCGTTTCTCGTCTACGCCTTTTCTCATCAGTGATTGAAGAATCCGCTGACTGTCTGGCGCAATCCAGGGGTGGATGGCGGAACCGATCACCTTTCCGAGCGGCGTCTTGAGCATCTCGGCAAAGCGCCGGTTGGCATACAAAATCACGCCCTCCGCCGTCAGGATCAGCGCGCCTTCGCTCATATCCTCGATCAGTATCCGGTAAGAATGATCGGCGCCCTTGAGCGTAAAGAGCTGCTCGCCGCCCACGCCCGAGACGATGAGCGCGTCCACCTCGCCGTTGCGAATAGCGCGCAGAGTCTCTTCGGCTTCGTCCAGCCGCGCACGCAGGTCTTCGTTTTCAGCGACAAGTTGTTTTTGTGTTCTGCTTGTAGATTTCTTGGGCATGGCAACACCCCATTTCGGATTGCGGATTGAGACCCCAAATCGCAATTACTTGTGTTTTTTGGCGGTGTTGATGGAAGCAACGATGATTGCCAGAATTTCATTGCCTTCTTTCATCAACGATTCCAATTGCTCTGCTTTCACGATTCCGGCTTCAACCAGCAACTCCATCCAGTACACCGATTCGTCGGATTCTTCTTCCACGATTCCCATCTTCGCAATAAAGTCGGCGGTGGATTTGGCGCGGCAGGCTGCCCGATAGTTTGCCCCGACCGAAGTTCCCGAACGTAGCAATTGTCGTCCTAACACATCCGCCGTTCGCCCACGCGGGAGCGCTTCGACCAACTGCACAACCCGGAGCGCGAACTGCTTCATGCGCCGCTTTAATTCCTCTTTGTCCATTTCTTTTCTCCCATGTCATCATTCCGCAATCCGCAATCACCAATCCGAAATCAGTGCGTCCGCAATCCGCAATCTCCAATCCCAAATCCGAAATCCATTAGGTCATCCTTTTCAAATCCAGCCCCACCAGCACGCGCTCGGTTTTTGACATATCGCCGATGATGCGGCGCAGCGGGAGCGGCAATTTCTTGATGAGTGTCGGCGCGGCGATGATCTGCTCGCCCTGCGCCAGTTGCGGCTGTTGGTACAGGTCAACCACCTCCAACTCGTAGCGCCCTTGCAGGTGTTCCTCGCAGACTTTTTTGACATTGGCGATAGCGCGCACGGATTGCGGCGTCGTACCGGTCACATATAATCGTAAAATATAGGTTTCTTTTTGCGGACTGACCAGAGATCGCTCAAACGCTTCAGTCGAATCGCTCACTTTCATTCTTGGCATGGTATCCTCCATTTCGGAATGCGGAATGCGGAATGCGGAATGCGGATTGAAAAGCAAAACCCTAAATTCGCAATCCGAAATCCGATATCCGCAATCTCTTATTCCCGCGGCAGCAGATCCAACCCGATCAGCACGCGCTCGGTGTTGGAGAGATCGCCGATGATCTTGCGCACCGGCGGCGGCAGTTTCTTTACCAGAGTCGGGATGGCAAGGATCTGGTCACCGCGCGCCAGTTTTGGGTTTTCCAGCAGGTCAATCACTTCAATTTGGTACCGCCCGGCCAGATGTTCTTCGCAGATTTTCTTCAGATTGGCAAAAGCCACGATGGATTTGGGCGTTTGCCCGGCGACGTACAGGCGCAGGACAAAGGTGCCCGATTTTGCTTTGGCCGGTCTAACTTTAGGCGGCGCGGATTTTGGTTTAGTCGGGTTCGTTTTCATTTCGAGTCTCCTTTTTGTTCGTTCGTTTTCGCATCCGCTTTGCGGCTCAACCCCATGTCCACACGTTCTTGCGTCAGTTGCTTTTCCATCGCTTTTTCTTGCCCGATGATTTTCAACGCCTCGACTTCTTCGGCTTCAAACTCGGCGCGCATGGCGGCGATCTGTGCTTCCAGCGCCTTGCGCTTTCTTTCCAGTTCGAGGTGTCGGCGCTCAATGTCCTGCTTGCGCATCAACTTCCCGGCTTGCTCTTGCGCCTCTTGCGCCTGTCGCGCCGAGCCGGTCAGCACGCCCTCCGGGCCGACGTACACATCGAACAATTCCACGCCGTGATCGGTCAGCAGGAACTCGCGAATCTGATTCGAGTGCGCCATGCCGCGCGATTTCAGGAGGTACAAGCCGCGATTGCGCTCGCCGCCGATTTCGATGTCACGCAGTAACAGCCAGGTGTCAATCAGGGACGAAATGGCAACGTCGGTTATCTCGACAGCGCCCCTGCCCGAAGTTAAATTGGTGAACAAGCCGGTGATCTGATTCATTTTCAGGAAATCCACCAGCCGCATCAACATGGCTTTGACTTCAATCTCATTGCCTCCAATGACGAAACTGCTCAACGGATCCATAATTACGACCTGCGGTTTGAAGGCGTTGACCAATTTGTGCTTCAAGGCCAAGTGCGATTCAAATCCCGCAAACGTGGGGCGGATCGCGTGAAACTGGAGCAGACCTTTCTGCACCCACGGCTCCAGGTCAATCCCGATGGAACGTATGTTGCGCATGATCTGACTGGGAGATTCCTCAAAAGCAAAATAGAGAACGCGCTCGCCGCGACGGCAGGCAGCCTCGGCAAAGTGCGCGGCAAAACTGGTCTTGCCGGTGCCTGCCGTGCCGGAGACCAGCACGCTGCTGCCTCGGTAATAGCCCTTGCCGCCCAGCATGGCGTCGAGGCGCTGAACGCCGGTGGGGATTCGATCTGTGGAGGCAATGTTCTGTAAGCCGATCGACGTGACAGGCAGCACCGAAATGCCGTCTTCGTCAATCAGAAATGGATACTCGTTCGTGCCGTGCGTCGAGCCGCGATACTTGACCACGCACAACTGCCGCGAGGTGACCTGCTCGCTCACGCGATGGTCGAGCACGATCACGCAATCGGAGACGTACTCCTCCAACCCCTGGCGCGTCAGCGTCTCTTCGCCGCGTTCACCGGTGATGACGGCGGTCACGCCTTTGTCTCTCAGCCAGCGAAACAGGCGGCGCAGTTCGGCGCGCACGATGAGCGGATTGGGCAGGCCGGCAAAGAGCGACTCGACGGTATCCAGCACGACGCGCTTGGCGCCGATGGAGTCAATGGCTTTCCCGAGGCGGATGAACAACCCTTCCAGATCGTATTCACCGGTCTCTTCGATTTCGCTGCGCTCGATGTACACAAAATCCAGCACCATCTTTTTGCGGGCGATCAGGTCTTTCAAGTCGAAACCGAGCGAGGCGACGTTCTGGGTCAGGTCTTTGGCGGTCTCTTCGAAAGCCATAAAGACGCCCGGCTCGTTGAACTGCCTCGCGCCGCGCACCAGAAACTCCATGGCAAGGAGCGTCTTGCCGCAGCCCGCGCCGCCGCAGATCAGCGTCGGCCGGCCTTTGGGCAATCCGCCGCCGGTGATTTCATCCAGCCCCTGGATGCCGGTCGGCGCTTTGGGTAGTTGCGTTCTTGATTTTTTCATTGTTCATTCCTCTTTATTTATCTTGTGTTTCTGGGGTAGCACGGCGGCTGGCCGGTTTTGCCCAGCAGTTCGTTCACCTCGCGCTTGAGGTCGGCGATGGGGACCATTAGAATGTCCTCCGATCTATCTACCTTGGGTTCACTGCATCGGTTATGGTTCATATAGAGTCATCAATCAGGCTACCAAGAAAATCAAGGTGATTCTGTGGCCTAATTCCCTTCCAATACCTCCTTCAGTTTTTCAGCAAAAGGTGCAATCAAAAACGGTTTCTGGATGAATCCCTCGGCACCGGCATCCAGGATTGCCTGGGCTGGTCCGTCAATGGAATAACCACTACACACGATCACTTTCAGATCAGGTCTTGCTTCCATGATAAGGGGGTAAACCCTGCCGCCGTTCATATCAGGCAGCTTTATGTCCAGCAAGGCAAGGTCAATCTGGCCGTCAAAGCTCTTGGCAAGTTCAACGGCCTCCTTCCCGGTCTTGGCCTGAAGCACGCTATAACCAAGCATCTCCAATATCTGCCTGAACAGCTCCACCAAAGGCTCTTCATCCTCAATAACCAAGATAGTACCTTCACCCCCGGCCAGTTCGACCTTCGGCTCTGAAACCACCTTCTCCTCGACCTTTTGCTCTGCCTCAATGGCAGGAAGACCCGCCCGCCTCGCCTGAGCGCTTGGGATGGCGGGCAGGTAGATACGGACCACAGTCCCTTTTCCTATCTCTGAGTCCACGGTGATGGTGCCGTCATGGTTTTTGATAATACCGTAAACAGAGGCCATACCAAGCCCGCGGCCGATAAAGTGGGTGGTAAAGAAAGGATCGAATATCCTGTTTTTCGTCTCTTCATCCATTCCCTTTCCGTCATCCTCAATTGAGAGGCAGACATAAGGGCCAGGTTTAAGACCGGGGTGGTCCTTTGTGAATTCCTTGGCGAGATCCATGTTCCTGGTGGAAATCCTGATACGGCCAGGGGGATCTATGGCCTCATTTGAATTGGCCACTATGGCAGAGAGGACCATCTGCATCTGGGTTCTATCCACCTCCACATTCATGACATCCTGCGGAAGATCGGTTTCTAAGCGAATATCAGGGTCCAGGGTATGCTGGATAATGGGCAAAGTACCTTCCACGAAATTACTCAGTGACATGGTTTGAGGATTGTATTTCCCTCCCCTTGCATAGGCCAGCAATTGACTAGTGAGGTGGGCCATGCGATGGGCTGATTGCTTCATAGCCTTAGCATAATCCATTATCTTCTCATCTTCAGGATACTCCATCTCAAGCAATCCGCTATGGCCCGTAATGGAGCTCAGGGCATTGTTGAACTGGTGGGCAATGCCGCCGGCCAGAGTAGCAATCGCCTCCATCTTTGTGGCTTCCTGGAGTTGGGTCTGGAGGCGCCTCCTTTCAGTGATATCCTGAGCTGTTCCGAAAATACGAACGGGTGGTGTCCCTGTCTCATCACACTCTACCTGTCCTCGTTCGCGAAAAATTCTCTCCGAGCCCTCTATAGGTACGGTCCGAAACTCAAAATCAAAAGATCCTTTCTTTTCTACTGCATCTTTGAGCGCAGAGCTAACACGCTCTCTATCGGCCGGGTGTACGCGGGACAAAAAAGTTTCTCTTGTGGGGTTTTCAGGACTTCCCGGGGAAAATCCAAGCATACGGTACATCTGGTCGGACCATTGGCCTTTATCAGTTTGCGGATCGCGGCTCCAGCTTCCAACATGGGCGATCCTTTGTGCTTTGTCTAAATCGGCCTTGCTCTCTCGGAGGGCTTTCTCCATTTCCTTCCGATAGCTGACATCTCTGGCAATACCTCTGAAACCGACCGGTTGACCTCTTGAATCCTTTATCAAGGAAACTGACGTCTCAACAAAACAATCCGACCCGTCCTTTCTGATGAGTTTCCAGTCAAGTCCTTTGATGGGCTTTTCGGTTCGGTAAACATAATTGAAGCTCTGAAAGACCCTTTTGGCATTCTCCTCATCCATGTACTGACGATTATTCATGCCTGTTATTTCATCATTGGAATAGCCTATCATTCTGCACATTGAGTCGTTAAAAAAGGTGAAGTTCCCGGCAATGTCAACCTCGTAATACCCGTCCTCTATGTTTTCAAGTATGGTTCGGTATTTCTCCTCGCTCTGCCGTAGTGACTCTTCTGCTTCCTTGCGCTCTTCTATTTCAATTTTCAATTGTTCGTTCACTTTCACCAGTTCCGCAATACGTTCTTCCACACTCCGCTCAAGTTCATCATGGGCTTTCCGAAGCGCTTCCTCGGTCGATAGTTCTGATGGCTCCCTGGTGTCAACCTTTTGTCTTTCCAGAGTTTTCTCCGCCTGTTCGCGCAGTTGGGGAAATTCATCTCCGGCGTTTTTGTCCTTTGTTATCATCGAATCGCCTCCTAGAACTTTCCAAAATTACTTCACCGGGATTTTCTGAATGCAGGTGCTCTTGCATCAGTCAAAGCTGTCAAATGACGAAAAATAGTCAACAATTGGTTTCCCAGTCATTTGTTTTTCGCCCCCGAGAAATTCCAGTAGCAGGAATCCTTCAATCAAGCTGAGTGTCAAAAATCGCTATTTCTCCAATTCTTCCTTAACGGCAAGTCCGATCTTCTCCAGGGTATAAGGTTTTTTTATGTATTTTCCCGCCCCTAACCCCTGGGCAGTGTCCACCTCTTTTGTCTTTGCGTAGCCGGCCGTCTGAAGGATGTTTCCTGTGGCCCAGCGAAAATCGTGATCATCGTCCACTAACAATATCTTCTTCTGTAGTGCAGCTTGGTGTTCAACTGACATTGCTAAACTCCCTTTATCTCATCTTGCTTTACCGGTAACCTCACAGAAACCCGAGTCCCGGTCTCTTCACCGCATTCAATATTGATGCTACCCTGGTGCTGCTCCACTATTGTGTGACAAATACTCAGTCCCAGGCCGGTGCCCCCGTCTTTGGTGGTAAAGAATGGATCAAAAACCCGGCTTCGGTAGTCTTCAGGAATCCCGGACCCGTCATCGACAATGCTCACCTCCAGCACTTCCCCCTGGGCAAGGACTCGGCTTTCAAGGACAATTTTTCCCTTTTTTGGAACCGCCTGGATAGCGTTTTGTATAAGATTGAGAAAGAGCTGACCTAACTTCTCCTTATCCCCCACA
>JBDRTP010000366.1:0-2310 GCA_043823965.1 Chloroflexota bacterium | reverse complement strand
GAGTGCGGCGCGGCGGCCAGCAGCACATCCGCGAGGATGTCAGCTAATTGCTTGCTCTTGGTCTCGTCGAAGCCACGCTGCGTGATCCAGGGCGTACCGAGCCGGATGCCGGACGGGTCGCGCGAATCCCTGTCGCCGGGGATGGTGTTGCGGTTGACGACGATGCCGGCCAGATCCAAAATGCGCGCCGCCTGATCGCCGGATAATGCCGAACCATCCGGCCCCTTTACAACGGTCACGTCCACGTTGAGCATGTGGCTGTTTGTCCCGCCGAAGGGGATGCGCAGGCCGCACGCCTTGAGCTGCTCGCTCAACGCAATGCAATTCTTTATAGCTTGCTCCTGAAGCTTTTTAAATTCTTTTGTCTTGGCTAGTTTGAAGGTCAGGGCCAGCGCCGCGAAGATATGGACGTGCGGGCCGCCCTGTTCGCCGGGGAAGACGGCGCGGTCAATCTTCTTTGCCAGCGCCGCGTCGGCCGTCAGGATGACCGCCCCCCGTGGGCCATTCAGACTCTTGTGTGTGGTAGATGTAATGACGTGGGCGTACCCGACCGGCGAGGGGACGACGCCCGCTGCGACCAGTCCGCCAATGTGGGAAATATCCGCCAGCAGGTACGCGCCGCAGGCGTCCGCAATCTGGCGGAATTTCTTCCAGTCCGGAATCCACGGGTAGGACGAGTAACCGGCGATAATCATCTTCGGCTTGTTCTCTTTGGCGAGGGCCATCAGATCGTCATAATTGATCTGCTCGTTGTGCGGGTCAACGGTGTAATGAACGATTTTGTAGTATTTGCCGGAGCGATTGACCGACGAACCGTGCGTGAGATGCCCGCCGTGCAGCAGGTTCATGCCCATCACGGTATCGCCGGGATTGACGAGGGCATGATAGACGGCGTTGTTGGCCGGCGCGCCCGAAAGCGCCTGCACGTTGACGAAAATCTGGCCGGCGCTCACGCCGTTGGCGGCAAAGGCCTCGGCACAGCGGCGGCGCGCCAGGGCTTCGACGATATCCGCATATTCCGTGCCCTTGTAGTAGCGCGGGTCGCCGTAGCGGCGGTAGTGCGCCAGCCGCGCCGGGTAATCAAGAATCTCCTTCTCGGTCATCCTGCGCGTGTCTTCGTCGGGATAGCCTTCGGCATATATATTTTGAAATGCAGAGGCCATGGCTTCGCGCACAGCCAGCGGCGCGGCGCTCTCAGAGGGGATGAGAATTAGTTTGCGGTACTGCCGCTCGGCTTCGAGTTGAGTCAGTTCGTAGACTTCGGGGTCGAGGTCGGCGAGGGAACCGCGGAAGAGGTAATCGGACATTTTAATCTCCTGGGCGGGTAGTTGGGTAGTTGGGTGGTTGGGTGGTTGGGTAGTTGGGTGGTCGGATGGTTATATGGTCTGATAGTCGAATAGTCTGATGGTAGGCCAGACCTGTCAGACAACCTGAATTGTAGAACGGGTTGGGATGTGGGTCAAGTGGCAAAAGGCACATTGAAAGCAGAAACCCTGCATGGGCAGGGTTTCGCGGGTGCCTGGTACCTTAACTGGAACTTGTTTACGCGCGCAACAGACTGGCGACGGAAATGTCTTCGTCCACATCTTCCCAATGAATCCCGATGCCTCGCGCAATAAACCGCCAGTTGTTGCGCTGTACAGGGGTCGCGTTGCGAAGGCGAGGAAACCACTCCAGCGGCACCGACACTTCGCGGCCATCGGAGAGTTCAACGTTCAGCGCGTCCTCAGTAAAACGGATATTCAGAGCCAGAATCGCGGTGGGACTAACGGCTAAGGTGTTCATACCATTTCTCCAAAAACATATTGGCGTGTTCTTCTATCAATTCTCGGACACGGCGGAGTTCTTTCGAGTTGTAACCAACGGCCCAGGCCAGTGTCACGGGTGATAACCAGAACTTGGCAGCGTTCTCAGCCGTTTCAACGTGGACATGAGGCGGCTCATTGTCTTCACGGCTGAAGAAGAAAAACCGATGTGGGCCAAAAATCAATACAGTGGGCATATCCGTCCTAATTATAGCGTGATTTTTTATCTCTTACAGATTTTCCTCTTGACTTTTAAGCCCAGATAATTTATCATCTTGATACTCCCCCTGTCCTCGCGAGGGCAGGCCGCGAAGCCGTTCCCGACAGCGGGAGCGGCTTCTGCTTACTCAATGTCAGAGATAGTCTGGGGCTTGTAATTATTGTCATCAATCCCGATAGAAAGATAACCGGTAAAACTTTGATGCAATCGGCGACTGCGGTACGCCAACTGCGAGAGGGCGTTTTAGCGGCCTGTCAATTCCCGGACATTGTCAGATACCCCAAA
>JBDRTP010000365.1:0-7821 GCA_043823965.1 Chloroflexota bacterium | reverse complement strand
ACTGACCCCCTCGTGGTGGCCGATCATGTTGTGGATCATTTCGGTGAGCAGGACGGTTTTGCCGACGCCCGCGCCGCCGAACAGGCCCGCCTTGCCGCCGCGCTCCAGCGGCACGAGCACATCAATAACCTTGATGCCCGTTTCGAAGACCTCGGATTTGGTGGAGCGCCGGGCCAGCGGCGGCGGGGCGCGATGGACGGTGCGCCACTCCACGTTCGAAACTTCCCCTTCGCGGTCGAGCGCGTTGCCGAACACGTCGAACATGCGCGAGAGAATTCCCTTGCCGACCGGCACCTTTAACGGCCCGCCCGTATCCTCAACCGTCATGCCGCGCGCAAGGCCCTGCGTGGGCGTCAACGCTATGCCGCGCACACGATGCGCGTCGAGTTGAGCTAAAACCTCGATGGCAATTTCCCCCTCCTTCGCGTGGAGCAACGAGTAGATGGGCGGCAAATGTGCATTGAACCGTATATCTACGACACTGCCGCGCACCGAAACCACCGCGCCGAGGTTCGAAGGACTGGTTTTGGTATTCATGTTTGCTCTCGCTGATCCACCGTCAGTTTAATTTGGACACACACGTCTTTTCCCTCCAGCGCTATCTCTTTCTACGTTCCGTCTCCGTCCCGACTCCACCTCCAATTACGAATCTCCGGCATGTCTTCGCCGTGCTTGTCGATGTAAGTCTTGTGGTCGAGCAGCTTGTCGCGAAGAAACTGTTTGGCGTAGGCGGCCCGCGAGCCCAAACTCGGCACACGATCAATCACGTCGCCGACCAGGTGAAATCGGTCGAGATCGTTCAACACCACCATGTCGAATGGGGTGGTCGTCGTTCCATTTTCCTTGTAACCGCGCACGTGCAAATGCTGGTGGTTGGTCCTGCGATAGGTTAGCCGATGGATCAACCAGGGATAACCGTGGAAGGCGAAGATGATGGGCTTGTCCTTGGTGAAGAGGATGTCGAAGTCCTTGTCGCTCAGTCCGTGAGGATGCTCGCTCTGCGGCTGCAGCGTCATTAAGTCCACCACGTTGATGACACGGATCTTCAGCTCCGGAAAGTGTTGTCGCAGGATCTCGACCGCAGCGAGTGTTTCCAGCGTGGGCACGTCGCCACAGCAGGCCATCACCAAATCGGGGTCGCCGCCCTCGTCGTTGCTGGCCCATTCCCAGATACCAAGCCCCGCCGTGCAGTGCTTGATGGCTGCATCCATGTCCAGCCATTGCAGTTCGGGTTGTTTGCCCGCGACGATGACATTGACGTAATCGCGGCTTCGCAGGCAATGGTCGGTCACTGACAGCAGGGTGTTGGCGTCCGGCGGCAGATAGACGCGGATGATTTCCGCCTTCTTGTTCACCACGTGGTCGATGAAGCCCGGGTCCTGATGGCTGAAGCCGTTGTGGTCCTGCCGCCAGACGTGCGACGACAGCAGATAGTTCAGGGAAGCAATCGGCCGACGCCACGGAATGTGGCCCGCCACCTTGAGCCACTTGGCGTGCTGGTTGAACATCGAATCGACGATGTGAATGAACGCTTCGTAGCATGAGAAAAAGCCGTGGCGGCCTGTCAGCAGGTAACCTTCAAGCCAACCCTGGCACTGGTGTTCGCTGAGCATCTCCATCACGCGGCCATCGGGACTGACGTGGTCGTCGATGGGAATGGTTTCCGCAGTCGAGCAACGGTTCGTCACCTCGAACACGGCGGTCCAGCGATTCGACGCGGTTTCGTCCGGGCTGAAGATGCGGAAGTTGCGTGCGTCGGCGTTGAGCTTGAGCACGTCGCGGATGAACTGACCCTGGACGCGTGTGCTTTCGGCCTCCACGACTCCGGGCTTCTCAACCTTTACCGCGTAATCTCGGAAATTCGGCATTCTGAGGGCGTGAAGAAGGATCCCTCCATTGGCATGAGGGTTCGCTCCCATGCGCCGCGTTCCTTTGGGCGCCAGCTCAGCCAGTTCAGGAATGAGGCTGCCGTTCTTGTCAAATAACTCCTCAGCCTTATAACTTTTCATCCATTGTTCTAAAATTTTCAAATGCTTAGGCTTCGCCACAAAATCTGTAATTGGCACCTGGTGTGCGCGAAATGTGCCCTCGATGGGCAGTCCATCAACCACCTTCGGGCAAGTCCAGCCTTTCGGTGTACGTAAGATGATCATAGGCCACTGTGGACGCTTCTTGAATCCTTCAGCACGTGCCGTAATCTGAATGTCTTTAATCTCCGCGACGATCGTATCGAGGGTCGCCGCCAGAAGGAGATGCACTTTCAGGGGATCGTCTCCCTCAACAAAATACGGTTTGTAACCGTAACCGCGGAAAAGCTGATCCAATTCTTCGTGATTGATGCGCGCCAACACGGTGGGACCCGCAATCTTGAACCCGTTTAAGTGCAGGATGGGCAACACGGCTCCATCATGGATCGGATTTAGAAATTTATTTGAGTGCCAACTGGTGGCCAGCGGGCCGGTTTCTGCCTCACCATCACCCACTACACAGGCAACTATCAAGTCGGGATTATCGAATGCGGCGCCGTACGCATGCGACAAAGAATAACCGAGTTCACCACCTTCATGAATGGAACCCGGTGTTTCCGGCGCCACGTGACTGGGGATGCCGCCCGGAAAAGAAAATTGGGTGAAGAGCTTTTTCATGCCCTGTTCGTCTTGGGATATGTCCGGGTACACCTCGCTGTATGTGCCCTCCATGTAAGTGTTGGCGACTAGTCCCGGCCCGCCATGTCCAGGTCCTGTGATATAAATTATGTTCAGGTCATACTGTTTGATGATCCGGTTGAGATGGACATAAATAAGGTTCAGCCCAGTTGTCGTGCCAAAATGGCCCAGCAGTCGCGGTTTCACATGTTCCAGCTTTAACGGTTTTTTCAGCATCGGATTGTCATGAAGGTAGATTTGGCCGACTGACAGATAGTTGGCCGCGCGCCAATAGGCGTTCATCTTTCGCAGCAGATCGGGCGACAATGGCCTATCCGTTTTATTCATCTTTTCCGTTTTCACGGCGATGTTCTCCTCAAACCCCTTTTTTACCTTCATAACAATGTCCTTTTCAGACACTCTTTTTGTTTTCATGACAATACTTCTTTTAAACCTTTTTTGTTTTCATAATCAAGCTAATTTGCATCAGAAAGACCAAAAACCCGACAGACCGTGTTCGCGATCATCCATTCCTCATCGGTCCGAATGACGCGGACGGTGACCCGGCTGGCATTCGCGGGCGAACTCCACGCCCTTCTTCGCCATGGTCTCCTTGAGGTTGTGAACCTGCATGACGCCAAAGTGATTCGCCTGGACGGCAGCCTGCAAGGCAGCCGCAGTCTCGCTCACCGTTTTGTCCGTGGAGAATTTGACCAGCATAGGTTTCCTTTCATGCTTAACAGTTCACTTCACAAGCGGGTCGTGAACGCACGATTATTTCTTGGACAGCTTGCTAATCACGACGACCAGCAGGACCACCACCAGTACGCCGATCACCGTCCAAATCCACATCCCTCCGCCCGCCCATCCACCCACCCATCCGTATGTGTGGTTCATCATAAAGCCCATTTCATTGCGCTGCGACCGGCCCACCACCGGGCAAACAAGAACGTGAGCGGAGGCAGCAGTGTCATTTGAAGTAGCCGTCACAGGACCGCAAAACCGAGCGCGCAATCATCAGTTCTTCGTCCGTGCGAATGACGCGAACCATGGCCCGGCTGGCGTCCGTGGAAATCACGCCCGCAGTCTCCGCATTGCGCGACTCATTCAGTTCAATGCCGAGAAAGCTCAGCCCCTCACAGATGCGCGCGCGGACGAGTGGCGCATTTTCGCCGATGCCTCCTGCGAAGACGAGCGTGTCCAATCCACCGATCGCAGCGGCGAAGGAGCCGATCCACTTTTTCGCCTGATAACAAAACAGCGCCACGGCTTCCGCCGCCCGCACGTCAACGGCTTCCTGCGCGAGCAAGTCGCGCAGGTCGGAGCTGGTCTCCGAAACTCCGAGCAGCCCCGATTCGTGGTTGATCATCTGGTCAAATTGCGACGCCGTCATCTGCTCGCTTCGCGCCATAAACGAAACCAGTCCCGGGTCCAAATCACCGGAGCGGGTGCTCATCACCAGACCTGCTGCGGGCGTGAAGCCCATGCTGGTGTCGATGCTTTTGCCATCGCGCACGGCGGCCAGACTTGCGCCGTTGCCGAGATGCGCGAGGATCACGCAGCCCTTCGTTGCTGCCGGGTCTTCAAGGCGCGCGAGTTCTTCCATCAGATAGGTATAGGACAAACCGTGGAAACCGTATCGTTGAACTCCCTTCGCCTCGTAGCGCCGCGGAATCGGAAGCATCTTGGCGACACGCGGCATAGTGAGGTGAAATGCCGTGTCAAAGCAGGCCACCTGAGGCAGTTTCGGATGACGCTGGCGAAACGCCTCGATCAGTTCAATCTCGCGAGGCAGATGATCCGGGTCGTAGGGACTGATACGATGCAGTTCATCCAGCAATTCCTGTGTGACACGCTCGGGCTCGGTGTGTTTCATGCCGTGGACCACCCGGTGTCCCACAGCCCGGACCGATTCGAAACCATTCTGCTCTTCGAGACAATCAATCAGGAAATTCGCTGCCGATTTGTGATCGGAGGCTGCGATGCTGCGGCTGTCCGGCGGATTCCTGGTCGGGTCATTGAACGTCAGATTCGTCCCGCTCAGGCCGATGCGATCAATCTTTCCATAAAGCCTTCGCTCCAGGGGTCCGCCTGTCTGGTACAGCGCGAACTTGATGCTCGACGAGCCGCCGTTGATGGTCAGGATGCATGTTTGAGATGGTTTCATAAGTCTCAACCTTTTCCCCATTCTGTCTGAAACGTGCCTTTGGCATCGACGCGCTCATAGGTGAGCGCTCCTATATAATCGCGCTGGGCCTGGATAAGATTCGTGACTCGCTTTTTCCGGCCTCGCTTGCCCATCCGCAATCTTCATTCGAAATCCAATCACCGTTGCCACAGGATTTGAGCGGCTTCCAGGGGAATCGCAATACCAGCTAGGTACGGTATCACTCGCGCCGTATAGTCCGTCCCCGGGCGGGTCCTTGGAACCTGTGTGCTATAGATGGCGCCGTTTGCGCCCACCAGTTGACGGACGTGCTTCATCTCCTGCCGCACCGGCTCGCCGCCGTTCACGCCGTCGGCGTAAAGTTCTACGCGGACAGTATTCGGGTCAAGACCGCTGAGATAAACCTGAACCTCGAATACGTGATTCCCCCCGTCAGTCGCTACCTTCATTTCGCCGAAACGCAGATTTGACCAGTGCTGTTCCATCGCACGCTGCCAATTGACTACTTGCGCGCCCTTTGCGCCCCTATCGGCAGCACGCTGGCGGTAGGCCGCAGCCGCGGGGATGTAGTGTTGTTCGGTGTATTCGCGCACGGTGCGGTTCGCGGAAAACTGCGGTGTCAACTGCGCCATGCTTTCACGCATACGCGCCACCCAGGCAGTGGGAATGCCCTGCTTGTTGCGCGTATAAAACTCGGGGATCACCTCGCGTTCGAGCAAGTCGTAGAGCGCCGCGGCTTCGGCACTGTCCCAGGCCGGATCGTCGCCATGTTCCTGGCCATCCCCCAACGCCCACCCCACCTCAGGCGTATAGGCTTCCGCCCACCATCCGTCTAACTCCGACAGATTGATGCCTCCATTGACGAGCACCTTCATGCCGCTTGTTCCACTAGCCTCCCAGGGCCGTCGTGGCGTGTTGATCCAGACATCTACCCCCTGCACCATGTGCTCGGTCAAATGCATGTCGTAGTCACTGAGGAATATCACATGGGGGCGTGCCTCGGGCCGCCGAATGAAATGGGTCCATTCCTGAATCAGGGCCTGCCCCGCCTGGTCCGCCGGATGGGCCTTACCGGCAAGGATGAGTTGCACAGGCCGCTGAGTATTGGTTAATAGGCGAAGCAGTCGCTCCGGGTCGTGCAGCAGCAGGTTCGGCCTCTTGTAGGTCGCGAAACGGCGCGCAAAGCCCAGTGTCAACGCCTTGGGATCAAACAGATGCTTCGCGCCGTCAACCGCCTCGGGTGAGGCGCCTGAGGCGGCCAGTTGCCGGGACAATCGTTCGCGGGCGTATTCCACAAGAGACTTGCTGGCGACGGTGCGAAGTTGCCAGAGCTTGGCGTCCGAAACTCGGCGAATGTCCCGCTCTAAGGTATCAACCGTCCCAAGCCAGCGGCCTTTTCCGCAGGCTTCAGTCCACAGATCGTCAGATTCTGCCGAGTCCCAGCTCGGCATGTGGACTCCGTTGGTAACATGTCCAATGGGCACTTCCTCCTCCGGCCAGCGCGGAAAGAGAGGCGTAAAAATCCGTCGGCTCACCTTCCCGTGCAAGCGACTCACTCCATTCACTGCCCCGCTCCCGCGGATTGCCAGATAGGCCATGTTGAAACTTTCCGACGAGTCGTTCGGGTCCCGTCGGCCCAGGGCCAGCAAATCGTGGAGTGTAATACCGAGCTTCTTTTCGGCATACCCACCGAGGTATTGCTCGATGAGGGCAGAAGCGAAACGGTCAAAACCGGCGGCCACCGGCGTGTGGGTGGTAAAGAGGTTGCCCGATCGTGTTGCGCTCAGTGCGACTTCGAAGGGTTGTCCGGTCTCTTCCATAAAGGTTCGAACCCGTTCCAACACGGCGAAGGCGGCATGCCCTTCATTCAGGTGACAGACTTCCGGCTGGATGCCGAGCGCAGCGAGCAGCCGCCATCCGCCAATCCCGAGAAGCAGTTCTTGCTTGAGACGCAACTCCGGCCCTCCCCCGTATAGCTCGCTGGTAATGCCTCGGTGAGCCGGGAGGTTCGCAAGGTCATTGCTGTCGAGCAGGTAAAGCTGCACTCGGCCAACCTGGACCTGCCAGGCGCGCAGCCAGACCGGATAACCGGGCAAGTCGAGCTCCAGCCGCAACCACTCCCCGTTCGCCTGGCGCAACGGCGTGATGGGCAATTGCCCGGGATCGTTGTAGGGAAAAAGGGCCTGTTGCGCTCCTTCCTTGTCGAGCACCTGCCGAAAATAGCCTTGTTGGTAGAGCAGCCCCACTCCGACCACCGGCACGCCCAGATCACTGGCCGCTTTGAGCTGATCGCCGGCCACATTGCCAAGCCCCCCTGAGTAGATGGGCAGAGCTTCGCTCAACATGAATTCCATGCTGAAATACGCGACATGGGTCAGGGGCGACTGTGGATGATCTTGCTGAAACCACGCGGGGGCTTTCGCCGCCTGACGCCTGGCTTGCGCGAGCGCATCGACCTTCTTGCGGAAGCCGGGATCGGCTAACACCCGTTCCATCTGGTCCCGCGAGACAGTCTGTAGGACGACCCAAGGGTTTTGAGTGAACTCCCAAAGCGCGGGATCAAGCTGCCGCCACACTTCGTCGGCGGCATGATTCCACGACCAGCGCATATCCAGGGCAAGCTCCCCCAGGGAATCGAATCCTTCGACGTCTGTAGGTAAAAGACTGTAGATCGGCTTGCTGACAGGTGTTTGTTTGCTCATAGTTTCTCCTCCCAATTTGTATTGCTTGCAAGCCCTCACCGCTGTGGCGCCGCAGCCAAAGCATCGTTGACGATTGTCTGCGCTTCCTCCAGGATGCGGCGCAGGTGATCCGCTCCACGGAAGCTCTCCGCATAGATCTTGTAGATGTCTTCCGTCCCTGACGGACGCGCCGTGAACCATCCGCTTTCCGCTATTACTTTCAACCCGCCGATGGACGCGCCGTTGCCCGGCGCGTGGGTGAGGATGGTCTGGATTTCTTCGCCAGCCAGGTCGGTGAGCCGGACCTGCTGTGCCGAGAGTCTCTCCA
>JBDRTP010000364.1:0-8882 GCA_043823965.1 Chloroflexota bacterium | reverse complement strand
GCCCACCTTGCAACCCTTTTCTACAAGGAGTATAACATGAGTCTCCCTTCGCCTCCAAGTTTTGAACGCTATCTGGCCGTTGACCTGCACAAGTACTACGTGGTAGTCGGCGGCCTCAACGCCCGGCAGGAAGTCGTACTCCAGCCCAGGCGCATCGAGTTGTCCGACTGGCTAGCCTGGACGAAAGTCCACCTGCGCAAGACCGATATTCTGGTGGTCGAAGCCACCACCAATGCCTGGGACTTTTATGACCAGGTGGCTCCCCTGGTGGGTCGGGCCGTGGTGGCCAACGCCGGCAAGATCGCTTCGCTGGTGAAGACCCGGGTGAAGACCGACCGCGTGGACGTGCTGAAGCTGGCCAGGCTGCTGGTGGCGGGGATGATTCCCGAAGTGTGGGTGCCGCCGCTCGAAGTGCGTGAGCTGCGCGCTCTGTTAGCCCACCGCCGCCAGTTGGTCAAGAACCGCACCATGCTGAAAAATCGATTGCAGAGCATTCTGCATCGCCACCAGCTGCTTCCGCCAGAGGGCGAGTTGTTCGGCGCCAAAAACCTTGAGTGGTGGAAAACGTTGAAGGTTTCTCCCGCCGAGCGTTTGCACATCCAGCACGACCTGATCACGTTGGCCACGCTGAAACCGCAAGTCGCAGAAGTCGAGGCCGAACTCCATCGCCTGAGCACCGCTGCACCCTGGGCCGACCAGAGCACCTATCTGATCCAACTACCCGGTTTCGGCGTGATCATCGCCATGACTGTGCTGGCTGCGATTGGCGATATCCAACGATTTGAGGATGCCAAGAAACTGGTCGGTTACAGCGGCCTGGGAGCCGGCATTCACGCCAGTGGTGAGACTCACCGCACCGGGCGCATCACCAAAGAAGGCCGCCGGGACATCCGTTGGGCGACCGTCGAAGCCGCCTGGATCGCCGTCGAAACCCATCCCTACTGGAAGCGCGAGTTCGAGCGCCTCACCCGACGCATGGACAAAAACAAGGCCATCGTCACCATCGCCCACAAGCTCTTGGTGGTCGTCTGGCATGTGCTGACCGAACACGTAGCGGACAAGCACGCCGAAACCAAGATGGTCGCCTGCAAGCCCTGCCCTGAGCTTGTCGAAGGGTCATGCGCTGGTCCTGGGAACTGACCGACGAACAGCGCGGCGGTTTGAGCACCCGCCAGTTCGTGCGCTTCCATTTGCTGCGCCTCCAATTGGGTGATGATCTCACCCAATTCACTTACGGCGGCATGCCCCGCCGGATTGCCTCGGTGGACGAGGTGTTGGCCCTCAAACCCGAACTACGCGCGCCAGCCAACGACGCCCCAGCGTCAGCTTGACCAAAGCCTGGTAGCGTGATAAACTGCGCTTACCCCCCCAAGAGACGGGAGAAGCGCAGTGGTTTGCCATCGCCTTCTCTCGTTTTCATTTGGGGGGATCTGGCTCAATCCCATACCCCTTTTTACCCCTGCCGTGCCTGGGTTGGCGGTCGGGGAGTTTTCAGTTGGTAAAGAGCAGCGCGGTCAAGCCGGGAATTTCAGCCAGGAAATTCACCCTTGACACTGCATTTCATCAGTAGGCGCGGTAAGATGGATGAGCCAGACGCTCTGACCTTTTGTGGACAAGATTTTTCTCTCTACCATTCATTAAGGTGGATTCTTTCTTCCAAGTTTGCTTTGACTTGCCTGACAAGGGGTTCTGTCTTCGGATAACCTATTGGGATGAATGTGGCAACCTCATAGTCATCAGGTATACCCAAGAGCTTCTTTAATCCGGCAGTCCTAAACGGAACCATAGTTACACCGTAAAGACCTTCAGCCGCCATTGCAAGAAGTATGTTTTCTATCACCAGCCACACTGAAGCAAAGTTGTTCAATTCGAAAAGTGTCTTGCACTCGGAGAGTGGTTTTGCCATACGGAAGCACACGATAAGTATTTCGGGCGCTGTCAGAAGCATTCTTTCTTGCAGGGGGACTGAGTAAGAGTAGACTTCCCGCTGATAGGGGTTAGTAATCTTGCTTAGGGTCTCATCGAGAAACTTACGGTCTGGGGTACGACTGAACGCATCACCCAGTTCCAAAACTGCCTGCCTTTTTACAGGGTCTTTGAGGAAGATAAAGTGCCATTCGCGCATATGGTTGTAGCTAGGAGCTTTCATCCCTGCTTCAAGGATGCGATGCAGTTTTTCCTGCTCAACGGGTGTATCTTCAAAGTTTCTTACAGTGCGGCGCTTGTCAATGACCAGATAGAAATCGTGTTTGTTTACGGTCATATACTTTTCCTTCAATTGAGCACGCGCCTAACGGCCGCGTTCAGCCGCTCGCCGGAGCGAAGCGGAGGCGAGTCGGCTGCAACGCATGGTTGGGCGCGGTCTTGCCTTTATCTACCTCTATTTTGGCCTACCGACTCGTTAGCATGAGCGACACCCCGCTGAAACTTTGCGCTCGAGCATGCCGTAAGTCGAATTTGAATTTCCGCCAGCCTCATAACTCAAAACCCCGCGTTACCCAATAGAGCAAATCTGCAACGGCTTCTTGTGTGTATATTGCTTACCACCAAGTGGCCGGTTACGAGGCCTTGTTGGACGGCACCCACTCAACCCAAGCCGCTGTGTTCGCTAGGCTCTCAGCTATTGAATTACGGCCACTCTACCAAGGGCATAACTGGTTCAGTAGCAAATGACCCGCCTACTGGCTCATAGAGACGAAGTAGCAATGGATATTCGCTAGGGTCATTGCGTTCCTTATTCAGCGGTGTCAAATCGAACGTCAGTAATTTTTCTACCTCATCAGTACATGTGTCCCCATGCGAGTCATGCGAAAGATATAGCACCCCTTGCGGTGGTTGTGAAGCTAAAAAAGCTGTCCAGGCGTGTAACTCGAACGTATGCTCTTGACAGTCGCCCTGGTAAACGACCTTGATCGTCAGGATGTTATTTTCCAAAGCTGTGGCAGTAATTTTCGCTGCATCGTTTGGGAAACCGTCACTGGGCCACTCATCGTAAAGCACAACCTGATTAGTTTCAATAATGGGGACTGGGGTCTTCGTGGGTTGCGAGAGCTCGGGTCCTTCAGTTCGGGATGCAACACATCCGGCTAGTGCAATTGCCATCAGCAGTAAGAATTGCCCAAATGTTGATGTCGCTTGAGAATTCATTTTCGCCTCTACTTTCTTTAACATTTGTGTCTCAATATATATGCCTCCCAGTCGGTACTCATTCGCTTTTCCTAACAGCCTATCGGAGAGAGCAGTTTTATGGGCTGAAAATCGCTTTTGTCCATCTGAGAAATGCCTGAAAACAGGGGCTTTTCCGTTTCTCTTCGACAGGCCCAAGTTAATTACTTGATATCGCAAGCCTATGCTTTGTTTTGCTCCCAAGACATGTGCGACGAGGTCCAGAATGCCTCGTCGCACATGTCTCACGCTTTTACACCTTTAAGGCACGGTCATAATGTAATAACCGTGATCCCGATATTTCCCGGCGGGCATCGCAATGAGCTTGTTGTTGCCCAGATCACACCATCCCGCGACGACCTCGCCTACGGCGGTTGATCCATTATAGACCGGGCCACCGCTATCTCCCGGACATGAGATCTTCACATTTGGGTTGGTCGAGGTAACCAGCAGCCACGTTGGGCTCCCTTGATAATTATAGTTGTTCGACTCGACTGTTCCACATGTAAAGCCGGTTGTCTTTCCGTACTTGCAGAGGGCAGTGCCGACTGACGCGCTAGCCCACCAACTAGTGATCTCACGGTAGTAAGGGGTTGAGTCGAAGATATTGTCGGCTGCCCAGTTTTTGATGGTATACCCGCTTGGCGCGGGATTCACCTGGAAATCATACGCGCCCTCAACTCGGCTAAAAATGGGTGCGCCAAGTGGTGAATATGCCGAGCCTGTACAATGGCCGGCAGTTGAAGAGTATCTTACGTAAGCTACGTTCCATAGTGAGAAGCCGCTGGTGCAGCCACTGAGCGAATAACCTGCATACCAGTTAGCCATTGGCTGGCTCAATTGTGCGACCTCGATGATCTGTACGTTGTTTGGAAGCTGACGACTGGCTGTGGACAGAGCCGCTTCAAGTTGCTTACGACTGGTAACATAGACCTTTATCCCGTTGGCCTGCAGGTCTATGTCCGACTCCGCTGGTATGCCTGTTGCCTGAATGTCTCGGATCACATCAGCATGAGCGGCCCTCAACTGCTCGAGCGAGATGGAAGCAGTTTGCACCTCCACCAAATCGGCAGGCGGGCCATTTTGAACATAGGGTAAGACCACTTCCTTTCCGCCGTGTGTAAATTGTACAACCACACGAAAGCGGGGAGTATGCTCGATCCACAACCCTGCAAAGGTGGCCTTTTCCTGGATCTGTAGAGTTGCATCTAGCTGAGCAATCGTTCCTTGAAGTTTCAGGCGACGAACTGCTTCAACGACCGTGCCGCCGAACGCAGCAACATACGCTTCGGCATCCTCACGGTAAGCCTCGTCCTAGCTAAGCACAACTGGTGTGGGTGGTTGTTCTCCACGACTACCGCTCTGTGCGAAGGTAGGTGCTGGGGTTTGGATAAGCAAAGCAACTGCACAGACCAGCAACACCGTTCGTAATTTCGTAAACATTATTGGCCTCCTTACTGTAAAGCCATACATCGTGAATGCGTTCTGAATAACATGATGTTAGAATTGGCAAATCAATCACGCATTAGGTGGAAGCGTTCATTTGGTTCTCCTTTCGACCTGCTTTATTTCCTGCAAGCGCCCAACAATTATTCTCTATCAAATGATGGATAATACTAAAACAGATTATAATACGGAATTCAATCCTGTCAATGTGATTCTTTTACTATGTCAAACCCTGAACCCAAATTACTCGATAAACTTCGCTTTGCCATCCGCGAGCGTCATTATTCAATCAAAACCGAACAAACGTATGTTCACTGGTGTGAGCGGTTTATTCGCTTTCACAACATCCGCCACCCGTCAGAGATGCGCGAGAAGGAAGTCGAACAGTTCCTCACACATTTAGCGGTTAATGAAAATATATCGGCTTCGACTCAAAACGTCGCCTTCCACGCTATTCTGTTTCTCTATAAAAACATCTTGCACATCGAACTCAAAAACATAAACTCGGTGCGCGCCAAACAACAAAAGAACGTCCCGGAGATCATCAGTCATGCCGAATGTCTCGCCATCATCAACGCTATGAGTGGCGAGATAAAACTAATGACCCAATTACTCTACGGGTCTGGGCTTCGTCTCAATGATTGTCTGCGGTTGAGGGTGAAGGATATAGACTTCAATCGAAAGAAGATAACCATCCGTGCCACAAAGGGAGATAAGCCGCATGTCACCATCCTGCCCGATTCAGCGGTCATCATCGAGTCTCTCAAAGAGCATCTAAAGAGCGTCAGGAAACTACACGATTACGATCTCTCTACGGGTCACGGCTCGGTCTATCTGCCGCACGCGCTAAACCGTAAATATCCAAATGCTGATAAAGAGTGGGCCTGGCAATATGTATTCCCGTCTCAATCCTTCTCCACCGACCCGCGCAGTGGGGCAGTGCAGCGGCATCACGTCAGCGAATCTATGTTACAGCGTGCCATCAAAGCCGCCGCGCAAAAAGCAGGCATCACTGCGCGCGTCTCGCCGCACACCTTCCGCCATTGCTTTGCCACCGAATACCTGCAACGTGCCATCAAAAAACACGGTGACGCAATGGCGGCACTCAAAACATTGCAGGGCTATCTCGGTCACGCCGGCATCCAAACTACCATGATCTATTTGCACTTCATCGATCACAAAGTCGGAAGTCCGTTAGACGATTAGTTACTTCGTCAGCGAAACTGACATGCCAGAGAAAAAACTCGCCGACCGCGCTTGCACTGAGCTTGTCGAACGTGTCCGCGATGCCATTCGCCTGCGCGGATACTCCATCCGCACTGAGAAGGCCTATCTCCACTGGTACGAGCGTTACGTCCGCTTCCACCAATTGCGCCACCCCAGCACCATGGGCACGCCCGAAGCCTGTCCTGAGCCTGCCGAAGGGATCGAAGCCTTCCTCACCCATCTCGTCACCGATGAGCAAATTTCTGCTTCCACCCAAACCCAGGCCCTCTCTGCCCTCCTGTTCCTCTACCGCAACGTCCTCCGCCTTCCTCTCGACGACCTCGACATCGTGCGCGCCAGGCGAACCACTTACGTCCAGCCCTACCTCAGCCATGACGAATGCCTGCGCATCCTTGCCCAACTTGACCCCGTCCCTTACCTCGTCGCCTGCCTCCTCTACGGCGGCGGCTTGCGCCTGCTCGAAGCCCTGCGCCTGCGAATTAAAGACCTCGACTTCGAGAACCTGCTCATCACCCTCCACGACACCAAGTCCAACCGCGACCGGGTGACATTCCTGCCCGACGACGAGCAGTTCCTCCAACGCCTGCGCGCTCACCTCGAGCGTGTGCGCCGCCTCTACGCCTGCCCTGACGAAGGAAGGGACGCTCACACCGATGCCCCGGTCTCCATGCCCCCCGCTCTGGCCCGCAAATACCCCGCGGCAGACAAATCCTGCCGAGTAGGTGCTGCGCAGGAATGGCAATATGTCTTCCCCTCGCGTGACTTATCCGTAGACCCCCGCACCCTTGCGGTCAAGCGGCATCACCTGCACCCCAGCGGCGTTCAGAGGGTCATCACCGCCGCCGTCCATGCGGCTGGCATCCCCAGGCGCGCCACCGGTCACACCCTGCGCGCCGCCTTCGCCCACCGCTTGAAAGAAGCCGGCTGCCAGCTCGACGATATCCAGAAACTCATGGGTGCGGAGCATTCGTTGTCACACGCCGACATCCGCACCACGCCAACGAATGCTTCGCTCCAACACTACCTCGAAGGCCAAACACCCGCCCATCAGCGATTGCGCGGTCCCCTATCCTCCCCTGGCCTGGCGGCCAGGACCGGCAAAAACTGACACTCCCCTCCACCCTCCGCCATCAGCCATCCGCCACCCACGCCGAAGGTCCAGCGTGGCGGCCTCACCGTCCGCTCCCCGCTGGATGTCTACCTCAAAGTGTGCCTCTTGGGTTAAATCCCAATAGTCAGCCAAATCATGGCTATCCCAGAACTCAGCTGCTTCTTCGACACTCTTAAAGCGCTTCGGAATTGGATCGCGATCTACTTTATTTCTTGGCATAGGCCTTCCTTTCCTTCTTTGTCATATCCACCTCCGTTCACGCGCTGAAATAAGTAGAGCATAACTCCCATCACCCGCTGCGCCGATGTGCTACAATAGAATTGACCTTCGACCTTCGACCTTCAACCTTCAACCTTCGACTTTCAACCTCTCTCCATGCACCTCATCCTCACCCACGAGCAAGCCGATTTCGACGCCCTGGCCGCGCTGCTCGGCGCGCACCTGCTGGACGAGACCGCCCTGCCGGTTTTGCCGCGCCGCATGAACCGCAACGTGCGCTCGTTCGTCACGCTCTACGGGGCGGAACTGCCCTTCCTCGACCCGCGCGACCTGCCCGCCGGAGCCGTTGAGCTGGTCACACTCGTGGATACGCAATCGCTGATCACGCTCAAGGGCATGGGCGCGGAGACCAAAATCCGCGTGATAGATCATCACAAGCCGCGCAAGGGATTGCCGGCCGATTGGGAAATCCGCGCCGAAGAAGTAGGTGCGACCACCACGCTGTTGGTGGAAGCTCTGGGAGCCTCCGGCAACGGCGCGCTGACGCATGTCCACGCCACGCTGCTTTTGCTCGGCATCTACGAAGATACCGGCTCGCTGACCTATGCTTCGACTATGCCGCGCGATGTGCGCGCCGCCGCCTTCCTGCTCGAACAGGGCGCGGACCTGCGGATTGCGACCAATTTCCTCAATCCGCCTTTGTCAAGCGAACAGCGCGCGGTTTATGACCGCCTGGCTGCAAATGTACAAACCCATCACATTCACGGTCATCGCGTTGTGATTGCCTGCGGCGATGTGGGTGAAATGAATGAGGAAATCTCCTCGCTGGCGCACAAGATACGCGACTTGCTCGACCCGGATGCCCTGTTCGTGCTGGTCTCGACCATCGAAGGCATCCGCCTGGTGGCGCGCTCGACGGCCGACGGAATTGACGTATCTGCCGTCGCCGCGCATTTCGGCGGTGGCGGGCACGAACGGGCCGCTGCCGCGCTCATAAAAACCCCCTCTTCCTCCCAGGGAGAGGGCCGGGATGAGGGTTCCGCGCTTGCCCTCGCTTCCGTCCATGATGAACTGCTTGCCATCCTGCCTCGCCACATCCGGCCGGCCGTCACGGTGGCGCAAATCATGTCGCGCCGCCCGCGCTTGCTTGCGCCGGAAACGCCGGTGCAGGAAGCGGCCAGGTTGATGCAAAAATATGGCTACGAGGGTTTTCCGGTGGTGGCTGAGGGCAAGGTGATTGGCCTGTTGACACGCCGCGCCGTGGATCGCGCCCTGGCGCATAAGCTCAATTTGACCGCAGCCAGCCTGATGGAGGCCGGCGAAATTACCGTGCGACCGGACGATTCGCTCCAACATTTGCAGGCGCGCATGACGGATAGCGGCTGGGGCCAGGTGCCGATCGTCGAACCCGAAACGGGCAAGGTGATTGGCATCGTCACGCGCACCGACCTGCTCAAGACGCTCGCTCCGCCTCGCACTCCGTCGCCGGGCCGCCACCTGGCTGACCGGTTGGAGAAAGCCCTGCCGCCCGAACACCTGGCATTGATCCGTGCGGTGGCCGAACAGGCCGCCAGGCAGAAAATGGCTCTCTACATTGTCGGCGGGTTCGTGCGCGACCTGCTGCTCGAACGGCCCAGTCTGGATTTCGATATGGTGGTCGAAGGCGATGCGATTGCGCTGGCACGTGCGCTGGTTGACAAATTGGGCGGCCGGT
>JBDRTP010000363.1:0-3852 GCA_043823965.1 Chloroflexota bacterium | reverse complement strand
TATTTGGATTGCCTGCGCCTCACCCTGCGCGGCGATGACAGCCGCATCGGCTTGACCTTGAGCAGTCTGGCGGGCTTGTTCGGCTTCCTGTTTCTTCTGCTGGACCACATATTCAGCTTGCAAAGCGTTTTGCTCGGCAATCTGCTTCGCTTCGACCGCGGCGGCGTATTGTTCTGTGAAGTGGACATCGCGCAGGATAAAGTCAACCAGTATCAGGTTGTTCTCACCAAGTTTCGTGCTCAATTCATCAGTAATTTTTTGTACCATCTCGGCACGCTTGGAACTGACGATTTCCTCGATGCCATACTGGGAAGCCATGTCGCGGATGACGCCACGCGCCAGCGGACGGACGACAGCAGCCTGATAGCGGTCTTGCCACTCGATGTGCATCTGGATAATCTTGTTGGGATCAATGGAATATATGAGAGAGGCATCTACATTGACCTCCTGTCCATCACTGGTGCGGGCGCGAATCGAGTCGTCTCCTTGAAGCTGTCCCTCCGCTAACACAGCGGACATGGTATACGTTTGGCGCGAAATGCTGTAGAAGCGCACGTTTTCTGCGAATGGGATCACCCAACGTAGACCTGGCTGAAGTACTTGTTCACGATATCCTTTTGGGGCAACAGCAGAGATGACGACGCCGCGTTGATCCGCCTGGATGAAGACCAGCCCCGCGCTGACCGTCGTCAACACCAGCGAGAAAACGATCGTCCCGATGATGATCGGGGACGCGCCCTTCAGGGGCCTGGCGCGCGCTGCGCGCACGACTGCCAGGCCAATCACACCGACAACCAACAGCCACGAAAATGAAGCTAATCCCTGTAGTACACTGGCGATATTCATTGTTCCTCCTCAATTTCTTTTGATGCGCAGCACCTACTCGGTCAGAACTTGCGCAATTTCTGTTTGAATAATTATACCCGTATCTGGCGACTTCTCAGAAAACAGGGGTTTGGGGTAAAACTGCACTTAACCGTGGTGACTTGCGCGCCTGCATTTTTTGAACCGCGAAGAGCGCAAAGAAACCTTGAAAAGCTTCGCGAACTTGGCGTTCTTCGCGGTTAAATTTGCTCGGCACGAAAGGCTTTCAGCGTTTTCGAAGACTCCACAGTTTACTGCGGTGCTACCTTCCTCGGATACAGCCATTAAAAAGCTAACGCCAAATGCGGAAAGATGTCTTCGTGCTATCTTTCAAATCCCCCAGCCTCATCTCGACAAACAATTCGACCAGGCTTCCGGGAGGTTGGTCAAAAAAAGTCACATCCCTGACGACACCAATGCCGTCAATACCAGTCGTGACGGCAAAGGTTTGGTCACCCCCCAGCGGCGGATGTACGATCACAAAGCCGGTCGCGCCGGGCAGCGGGGCGTATGCCTGGTCTTGCACGATGATATATATATTCTGCGTATCTGTAGGCAGTGCGACTGCCTTTCCAACAAAGGCGAGCGTGCGGATTGAGGTCGCCCACTGGGACGACTCCACGATAATACCATCTTTTGGCGAAACACGCGTAAGCCGGGCCGGGTCCTCGCCGACTTCAAAAAAGTAGAGTGAGCCAAGGTCAGCCAGGAGAATGTTCTCTCCGCGAGCAAACTCTGGATGCCATTCAAAACGAGCACGTTCAAAGTATTCCAGAAGTCCCCCACCACATTGTGCCCTGTTTCAGTGAAATACTTGCCAAACGCCTGCTGGGCCTGTACGTTTGACCCCGTGATTCCCAGTAACGCCAGGCAGATCACAAAGAGGATAATACGTTTGACAGCACTCACAGATCCATTATACACAACGGCGAGACAAGGCACAATATACCTCCGCAGCAATTCTCAATATGCACCATGTCATTGCGAGACGGCGTTCTTCCGTCGAAGCAATCCCCCGTTTTGGCGAGGAGATTGCTTCGCAAAGCATGCCCTGAGCGAAGCGAACGGGTGCGCTCGCAATGACATATTGAGAATTGCTATACTTCCGTAGAGTGAAATTCCGGCCAATCCAAAGACCCAAAATTCGAATTGAGGAAACGCGATATACTTCAGACATGCCCAGCCTCCTCGGCATCTTCGGCGGGACATTTGACCCGCCCCATCTCGGACACCTGATCCTGGCCACCGAGGCCCATCAGCAGCTCAGCCTGACACGTCTGCTCTGGGTGCTGACCCCTGACCCACCCCACAAGCCGGCAGTGCCCATCCTCCCACTGGCGCACCGCCTCGTCATGCTGCAACTTGCCATCTCAGGGGATGCGGATTTCGAGCTCTCGCGCCTCGAGATGGATCGCCCCGGCCCGCACTATGCGCTGGACACGCTAAACCTTTTGGCTGAACAGAATCCCGGCGCGGAGATGGTATATCTGATGGGCGGCGATTCGCTGCGCGATTTACCCACCTGGCATCGTCCCGCGGACTTGTTATCGGCTTGCCGTTACCTCGGCGTGATGCGCCGCCCCGGCGATAACATTGACCTCCCCGCCCTGGAGGCCATTCTGCCGGGTATCACATCCAAAGTCCACTTCGTGGAAGCGCCCCTTCTGGAAATAGCCTCCCATGAAATCCGGCAGCGCATCGCCGAGGGCCATCCCTTCCGCTATTACCTGCCTTCCTCAGTATACGAATACATCCTGGAACACAACCTCTACCGCTGACCATTGACGACAGAGGGTCAACCACCCAACCACCCAACCACCCAACTACCCAACCACCCAAACCCCAATCGCCAATTTCCATGTCCCTCATCCTCGACTCGATCTTCTCCTCCGTTGCCCTTGGTCACCTGATCATAGATATGCTCAACGGCCAGCGCTCGGTGCTACTCACCTATTGGAGCGCCGAACTCGGCTTGAGCAACACCACGCTGGCGCTCGTCACCATGATCTACATCTGGGTCGCCTCCCTCTCCCAGCCGGTCTTCGGCTGGATCACCGACCGCTTCGGTAAATCCCGCTTGATGGCGGCCGGCGGCATCTTATGGATGTGCAGCCTGTTCGCGCTGGCGCTCTACCTGCCAGTCCATTTCGCCATCCCCTGCCTGATCCTGGCCAGCCTCGGCTCGGCCGCCTTCCATCCAGCCGGAGTCATGCAAGCCATGCTGCGCGGGCAGACGCGCCTGGAGAGGCGTGAAACGACGGCTGCATCCTGGTTTTTTTTATTTGGACAGTTTGGATACTTCTTTGGGCCGATCGTGGGCGGCCCGTTGCTTACCCTCTTCGGGCCAGCGGGGCTTCTCATCCTGGCCGCCATCGCCCTGCCCATCGGCCTGAACGCGGCCTGGCAGTTGCGAAAAACCCCCGCTGCAGCGGCCACTGCTCCAAAAACCGTTGCGCTCGGGGCGCCCCGTCCGGCCGTCGCCAAGAGCTTCATCATCGCCCTGGCGCTCGTCGCAGCGCTTCAGGCCTGGGCGCAGCAGAACATGATCACCTTCGTGCCGAAATATCTGAGCGACATGGGTAAAACTGCTGCCGTTTACGGCTTGATCGCCGGCTTGTTCATGGGTGGTTCGGCAATCGGGAACGTGATCGGCGGCAACCTGGCTGACCGTTTCAGCAAACAGCGCGTCGCCATGACCACGTTAGCGCTGGCCAGCATTCCTTTATTCCTGCTCTCGATCGTTGGCTGGTCTCCCTGGTTGTACCTGCTCGTCCCCCTCGCCGGAATGTTTACCGGCGCGGTGCTCAGCATCATCGTCGTCCTGGCTCAACGGACGATCCGCGGCGGGATGGCGCTGGCTTCTGGCCTGACGCTCGGTTTCATGTTCTCGACGGGAGCATTGGGCACACTGCTCAGCGGGTCGCTCGCCGACCGCTGGGGCTTTCCTCCCCTTTTCCAGATGACCGCCGGGTTGGCAATCCTCGCCTG
>JBDRTP010000362.1:0-5427 GCA_043823965.1 Chloroflexota bacterium | reverse complement strand
CGGTTTGTAGGCGGTATGGCGGGTCTCACGCTGGGGCCCCTGTTGCTTGCTCCGCTGTGGCGCTTCACTCCCAATCTGCGGCATTGGTATTGGAGCGGTGGCACAGGTGTGATGGCTGCAATCGAATTGTATGGCGTGTTCGACTTCCTGAATCCAGATAATCTGTGCGTCACGAATATCGGCTACGTGTCTAACCAGGTCGCCAACGGACTGACCATCGGCTTCATCTACGCCTTGATCGCCATTGGCCTGACGCTTATCTATTCAGTACAGGGCGTCGTCTCATTTTCGCATGGACAGTTCTACATGCTGGGGGGTTATGTTTCTTACTACTTCTTGCAATTGTTTGTCCCTGTCAATCCCATTGTCGGCATTCCGGTAGCCGGACTGGCAACCATGCTAATCGGATTCGCCTTCGAGCGCCTGTTCCTGCGCCCGATGCACCTTGGGCGAATCGAGCGGACGGGCGAGTATGCCATCCTAATTACTTTTGGGCTCGGTTTCTTCCTGGAATATACGGTGTTGGCCGCTGTTGGCCCGTTTTCCCAGAAAGCGCCAGCCTTCACACAGGCAAGTGTCTTGACCGTCGGGGCATTGACGCTGCTTCCCAACCGGCTGGTGGCAGGCGCCGTCGGCATCCTGTTGACCTTAGCCCTGCTGTACCTCCTCCACCGTACCTGGCTGGGCAAGGCGTTGCGGGCGGTGAGCATGGATAAGCAGGCCGCGGCTGTTGTAGGGATCAATCCTCTCACCATGAACACCTTATCCTTCGGTATCGGCACGATGCTGGCTGGTATGGCCGGCGCGGCCTTGATCCCTGTCTTCACGTGGGTGCCTTGGGTGGGCGGCCCCGCGGCAGTGCGTTCCTTTGTCATCATCGTCCTGGGAGGCATGGGATCAGTACCTGGAGCGTTCCTGGGCGGGTTGATCATTGGCCTGGTCGAGGCGCTGGGCGCGGGTTGTTATCCTGATCCGAGCAAAGGCGCGGCCTACAAGACGGCTTTTGGCCTGATCATCTTCGCCGCCATGTTGCTCCTGCGTCCCAAGGGGTTGTTCGGGAGGGATACATGATTCTCCGCGACTACCGCCAATGGGTGGCAACCGGTGTGCTTATCGCATTGCTCGTATTTGCCCCCCTTTACCTGAACCGGTACCCCTATCAAATGGCTGTCATCACCGGAGCCTTCTTCTACGCGATCCTGGCTGCCAGTTGGTCTTTGCTGGCTGGAACGGCTGGACAGTTCTCGTTCGCCCACATGGCTTTGATGGCTCTCGGTGCATATACCAGCGGGTTACTCGGCCGGGACTTGGGAACAAGCCCACTGATCGGTATCCTGCTCGGCACGCTGCTGGCAGGGGCCGTCGGCCTGGTTATCGGTTTACTGTGCCTGCGACTGCGCGGCGCTTACCTGGCGTTGTTCACCATCGCCTTCTCGGAGATCCTGCGTATTGCCCTGCTCACTGAGTTCAAATACACGGAAGGCAGCAATGGGCTGGAGCTGGCGCCGCTGTACGCGGGTATCACTGCACGGGCTGAGTATTACATCACTCTCGGGCTGTTGCTGGGTACGCTGGCATTCATGTACTGGCTGACCAGCTCGCGTTTTGGCCTGTTTATCCGCGCCATACGCGAGGACGAAGACGCGGCGGCCGCGATGGGTGTGAACGTGGTTCGCTACAAGGTCTTGATCTTTGTGATCACCAGCATGATCGTAGGGCTGGCGGGTGGGGTGTTCTACCATCAAGTGAGCATTATCACCCCCAACACAATGGAGCTGTTGCAGATGTCGCTGATCATTGCCATGGCAGTCATCGGAGGCATGGAGAGTCTGTTCGGGGCCGCCATCGGGGCGATTGTCAGCCGCCTCGCTTTGGAACTGCTGCGTGAGATCAATTTCCTGGGATTGCACATTGAGTTCGGAGCCTGGCGTTTTGCCGCATTTGGCCTGGTGCTGGTATTCACCTTGAGATTCGCCCAAAATGGTCTGCTCTATCCAATCGTTGAGCGGCTGTTTCTGCGGCGGGCGCGCCAGGCGACGGTTGCCAGGCGGATAAACAAGGGAGGACAGAATGATCCACCTTGACGTGCGGGATGTTTATAAGAGTTTCGACGGCATACAAGCGCTGAACGGCGTCACCTTCAGCTTGCGCGGCAACGAGTTGATCGGGCTGATCGGCCCCAACGGGGCCGGCAAAACAACGCTGACCAACGTGCTGGATGGCGTCCACAAGCCCAGCCGCGGCCAGGTATGGCTCGACGGCCAGCGGGTTGACGGCCTGCCACCCTACGAGATTGCCCGGCGGGGCATCGGCCGCACTTTCCAGGTCACGCGCGCCTTTCGACGCATGACCGTGCTCGAGAACATGCTGGTGCCAGCCATGGCCCTGCACCCAACGGCGCGCCAGCGTGATTTCCACCAGCGGGCAATGGAAGTGCTGTCGTTTTTGACTATCGAGCATCTGGCAAACGAGTATGCGCGCAGCCTGTCGGGAGGGCAGCAGAAACTGCTCGAACTTGGCCGCGTGCTGATGCTCGACCCCAAACTGATCATCCTCGATGAGCCTTTCGCTGGCGTCCATCCCAAACTGCGCGAGACGATCTGCCAATTCATCACCACGGTTCACGCTGAAGGCAAAGCCTTTATCATTATCAGCCACGAGATGGAAACTATCTTCATCCTGAGCCAGCGCCTGCTGGTGCTTAATTGGGGTCAATTGATCGCTGATGGTCCGCCCCAGCAGGTGCGCGAGGATCCGGCTGTGATCGAGGCATACTTAGGACGGGAAGAGGAGACGGAGACTCCATCTGGCGAGGAGGAACACGATGGCCACGGCAAGTGAGCATACTGAAGTATCTCCTGCCATGCTTGAAGTGCATGACATGTACGTTGGCTACTACAAGGATCTGCACATCCTCCAGGGCGTCAATCTGGTCGCCAGCAAGGCCAGGATCACCGCAGTGCTCGGTGCCAACGGCGTGGGGAAATCCACATTGCTCAAGGCAATCTACGGTTTCCTGCCCCCAGCCTCAGGGGAAGTGACGCTAGATGGAAGGAGTCTGACCGGTATCCCGACTCACGAACGCATCCGCATGGGTCTCTCGTATGTTACGCAACAGCCCAGCATCTTCCCCTGGATGAGTGTGGAGGAGAACCTGGAACTTGGGGCGTGGACATTCCGGAATGACCCGGCGCGCATCCGCCGAAAAATCGAGGAGAACTACGAGCGTTTTCCTGTGCTGAAAGACCGCCGGAAATCCAGGGCCGGCACGCTATCCGGTGGGCAGCAGCGCATGGTGGAGTTGGGACGCACCCTGATGACGGAACCCAAGGTGATCCTGGTGGATGAACCGACCGCCGGGCTGGCTAAGATGTTGACCTATGAAGTGTATCGCATGTTGGCCGGGCTGCGGGATAACGACGGCATCACCATCGTGCTCGTCGACCAGGAGATTCGGCAGGCGCTGAAGATCGCCGATTATGTTTACGTTCTGGAATTGGGACGGAACAAGTTCGAGGGGCCGGTGGAGGAGTTTACCGACCTGGAAAAAGCGTTTTGGGTGTAATTCAATACTTGGTCGAGAGCGAGGGCGCACATGCCAGACATGATTCTGTATAACGGTAAGCTGCATACCCAAGACTCAAACTACCCCCAAGCCACAGCCGTCGCTATCCGCGACGGTCGTATTCTCGCCGTAGGAATGGATACCGACATGCAGTCTCTGGCTAGCCCACGCACTCGGCAGATTGACTTGGGTGGCCGTCGGGTTTTGCCAGGCCTGACCGACTCCCATTTCCACTACTACGACTGGGTACTCAATCGCCGGCGGCTGGAACTTGCCGCTGCGGTCTCGCTGGCAGATGTGCGCGCACTAGTCGCCAGGGCGGCTGACAAGATACCATCCGGCGGCTGGATCCTCGGCCAGGGCTGGAACGAGACCCGCTGGCCTGACCCGCGCCTGCTCACCCGCGCCGATTTGGACGACCTGACTCCTTCACACCCTGCCATCCTCTGGCGTAGCGATATGCACTTGGCAGTAGCCAATTCACTGGCGCTGCAAGCGGCGGGCATCAGCAGTGAAACGCCGGATCCATTCCAAGGGGTGATTGACCGTGACGACTGCGGGCAACCGATCGGCGTGCTGAGAGAGCTGGCGATCAATCTGGTGCGGGAGGTCATCCCCACGCCGACGGACGACGAGACCGTCGCGGCCCTGCGCGATGGGTTCACCGAATTACACCGCTTAGGATTGGCTGGCATCCACGATTACCGCATTATGGGCGGCGCGGATGGCCCGCTGGCCTTCCGCGCTTACCAACATCTGCAGGCTGCTGGCGAGCTAGCCCTGCGGATGTGGATGCTTCTCCCCGGCGAGCGTCTGAACCAGGCTATCGCTTTGGGTCTGCGCACCGGCTTCGGCGACGATTACCTGCGCGTGGGGCATGTCAAGTTCTTCTCGGATGGGGGTCAGGGCGCCCGCACGGCCTGGATGCTGGAAGCGTATGAAGATACCGCAAGTTGCGGTATGCCTCTCACACCGATGGACAAGATCGCCGATGCCATTCGCCGCGCCCACACGGCCGGCCTGGCGGTGGCCATCCATGCCATCGGCGACCGGGCGAACCGCGAATTAGTGACTGTCTTTGAGCAAGTGTTGAGCAGCAAGCGAGGCGCCTCGCCAAGCGCTCCGCATCGTATCGAGCACGTGCAAAACATTCGCCCGGAAGATGTGCTCCGGCTGGGGCGATTGGGTGTCGTGACATCGGTACAACCCATCCATGTACCCGACGACTTTCCGATGATCGAGCAGTCAGTCGGTCGGCGCGGGCGCTGGAGTTATCCCTTTCGGGATCTGTTAGCGGCGGGAGTGCCCCTGGCCTTTGGCTCCGATTGTCCGGTGGCTGACCCTAATCCGCTGTGGGGCATCCATGCAGCCGTCACCCGCCAGATGCGGGATGGCACGCCCTCTGGCGGCTGGTATCCGGGTCAATGTCTGAGCGTGGCTGAGGCTGTCTGGGGTTTCAGCATGGGAGCAGCCCGGGTCAGTGGACAGAGTGGAATGCAGGGAAGCATCACCCCCGGCAAACTGGCTGACCTGGTCGTTCTCGACAGCGACATTTTTACGATAGGCCCCATGGAGATAGCCCAGACCCAGGTGGCGATGACCATCTTTGATGGGCAAGTAGTCTACGGAGATTAGAGTAACCTAATGTCCCCCCATCCATCTTACCCACGCGACATGTACTTTGATGAGTTTCAGGTTGGCCAGACCTTCACCAGTCCTGGGCGCACTATCACTGAAAGTGACATCGTGACCTTTGCCGGCCTCTCTGGCGATTTCAATCTACTCCATACCGATGCGGAGTATTGCAAAACCTCGCCCTTAAGACAACGCATGGCTCATGGCCTGCTTTGTCTTTCCATCGT